>JBCCJE010000252.1:0-7133 GCA_039027925.1 Bacteroidota bacterium | reverse complement strand
TTCAGATTTTAGAGATACTATGAATCTGGAAAAGGCTTATCTACAAGGTAGGTTTAATTCCATCCCCATCATTGATGATTCGCAAAAAAGTTTAGAATCAATAGTTGCAAAATAAATGGGAAGAAAAAGAAGAAAACCAAGGGGCAAAAAAATTAACCCAACTTTATTCATATTTTGTGAGGGGCAAACCGAGGAAGCGTATGTCAATCTGCTTAAAACTCACTATCGCTTACCATCAATAATCATTCATCCAAAGGTGAGTGGTAGTGATATTACCAAAAGTTTTATTGAAAACTATAAAAAGGAAAAGCCTACACACGAAAAAGACATTGATTACTTGATGTACGATTCAGATGTTCCTTCGGTTTTGACAAGACTTCAAAAAATTGAGGACTGTACGCTACTTCTTTCCAATCCTTGCATTGAACTTTGGTTTCTTTTACACTACAAAAATCAGACAGCTAGTGTTGACTGTAACCAATGTTGTAAAGAATTAAAAAATAGAAATAGAACACCTTACAAGAAGGGAATCATTTGTGAAAAGTTAAGAGAAAAACTGATAGGCGGAAAGTACAAAGCTACTGAACGTGCAAAAAAATTAAGTGATGCCCTGAACCCGTCAAGTACCATTTACCGGCTAATAGAAAAACTTGAGGAGCTTAGTAAAGAGTAAAGCATAGCAACTTAAAAAGAGAAGCATTTCCTATTCGAATACAACCTTCCGAGTCAATGGTACAACGACAACCTCCTCAAACAAAACATTTACAAAAAATACCCCCTCCCCTATTTCATCTTTTTCCAAAGAAAAAATTACGTCATTTTGATTTTCAAAAACGGTAACTAATCTGCCCAATTGATCGAAAACCCTAACATCGTAGTTGCTCTCTATTTTTCCAAAATCAAATTGAATCAAATCAGTTGACGGATTCGGAAAAACATCAACGGGTTGTTGGATGAGAGATAAGTCAGTTGTATTGGTTTGTGCATCAAGGCACATCAAATCGTGAAAGAAAAGATGACTTTGGCTTTCGAATTCTTCTAGTTCATCATCAAAGAGAATACCTGAATGGATATCCACGTGCCCCCCTCCATCAACAACTTTTATGTAATTAGAAAGACCGTGCAGATCAGCTTGTTCGTGTAACAATTCACTTCCATCTACTTCTGCCAAACTGTTGGCTACCCCATTACCGATGGGCACGATGTCATCATCCACTCCGTGATAGCTGACCAAAGGTTCAGTCTCATCTTCATCTAAATATTCCTTTCTCTGCAATGCCCCTGATAAATTATACACCGCAAATACTTCGGAAGAATAGGATTGATTTTCGGCGTCTCCCGTGTTACCATTGAATCCACCGTTATCATTGATAATATCCAAAATATTATCCTCCACGTCATCTTCATCATCTAGGTAAGCCGCATGCAAAGCAGTAATAGCTCCCGCCGAATAGCCTCCAACTAAAATAAAATCAGGATGAATCTTAAATTCATTATCCGTATCGGCATCCATCCGAAAGTAACGAACGGCAGCTTTCATATCCGAGACGGCACGTATCACTGCCCCTGTGACTGCGGCTTCGTTTGTTCCTAGGAATCCTAACCGATAATCAATCGTAGCGGCTACGTACCCCTTGCGAGCAAATTGTTCGCAGTAACTTTCCATACTCTGCCTAGATCCAAAAATGAAACTCCCACCGAAGGCAAAAATAATGACGGGGCGTTGGTCGTGGGTATCACCTTCGGGTTCATAAATGTCCATTCTAAGGTTCTGATTGATCCCAAAAATATTATCATTAAAACCATAAACCACCGTCGTCTTGGTCACCTCTTGAAATACATCATCAATGTATCGCTGCCCGTCGCAAGCTAGATTAACTTGCCCGAATGAATGATTTACCAAAAAAAATAAGTAAAGAAGTGAAGTGTAGAGTTTTTTCATTTTGAGGATTTAGCCTTTTATCGTTGCTCTAGCTTCGATTATTAGTTAACTGATAATCAAAAATAAAGCAATATGACTATTGTGAATATTTGTTTTTCTATAAATTTTAAAACAATAAATTTACGCCAGTCCGAAAATTAACATTGGCGCTTTCGTAAGGTCGGAAAACTGCCGTAATATTATCGGTAGTTCCAAAAAGTTGAGCAGGGCCCAGCTTCACCGCAAAGTTAATTCCCAGATTAAATAGGCTTCCTTTTCTGCCAGAGTAAACACCTCCTACCGAAACTAGATCGGTCAGTTTTGCATTGGCACTCAGGGCAAAGATTGGAAAACTCTCGCCTTCGTAAATTTCATTGTAAAAAAGTCCACCCAAACGCAGCATCTTATTGAGTTGGTAACTCGCACTCAAATAAATCTTAGTGGGTAGATTGGTAGAATACCCATCGCTCGTTTCCTCAAAATCAAAAGAATTTTGTAGCGTATCGAGTGCGCTGTCAAAGGAGACCGAATCGTCCTCTACGAATTGGGTGAAATCAAAACCTTCGTAGGTGGTACTTCCTTGGCTGGCGTAATTTTCTACATTTTCGGACCAATTGATGGTACCTAAATCTATAATGCTTGCAGCCACCTTTAATTGTTCGCTCACTTGATAAGTAACTCCTAGGTCAATCGCTACACCCGAATTTTTGGTAATCAGTTCATTAAAATTTAGTCCACCCAAACTGAGGCTAAAACTAGAAAGATCATCGCCATCAATGAGCGAGGAGGTATTCAATCGGTAGTCGGTATTGAGGGTCAGTTGGTAAACATCGCTGTCGGTAAATAGCGAAATTTGGTTTCTATCCACATAAGCGTTGGCGATACCAGTCAGATATTTTACTCTAGCCCCCACGGTCAACTTAGATAATTCGATTGCACCACTTAATCCAAATTCGTTGTAAGAGGTCAGGTGAATATCGTGATCGAGAGGAACAGTTTGACCAATGTACTGGCCATTGCCTTCGAAGAATAGATTAGCTAATGTTCTGGGAAAACTCATATAGAGATTTGTCTTTTGGGCATGACTAAATCCTAGTTGAATTTTTCCCAAGCGATACCCTAGGTTAATGGTTTCAATTTCTAAAACACCTCTGAGCCGATTATCAAATTCATCTAGTTTATCTAAAGTATTACCCACTTGGATGGAGTTATCGTCGCCCAAATAATCTACGATCAAACTGTTAAAAGCACCACCTGTGTTGTAATAGTTTAAATGTAGTTGAGGGAGTCCTACTATAAATTTTTGTTCAGCGACGTAGGCAGGATTGGTCTTGGACGTCTGCCAAATATCCATAAAATGTAATCCGACTTCTTGTTGGGAAATTGCCTTTTTTGAAAAAATAAGGAGTATGGTAAAAATTAAAAAACGATACTTCGCCATTGTGTTTTGTTTATTTTTTTTAGCTGCGGGATTGAAGATTGGTTATGATCTTTCGTGAATGTGATTTTCCTTGCAAGGGGAAAACTGTCTGTCAGTTTTTCGCCTTCCCTTTCTCGCTTCTCTCCTCTCTCTTCCCACTTCTCGATTATTTAACGCTGATTGGTTATGGTCTTTATGATGCTTATGATTTTCCCCGAATTTGATTTTTTATTTTGATGGGAAAACCAGTTTCTCACTTCCCTTTTCTCGCTTCTCTACCATCTCTTCCCACTTCTCCCCTTTCACTCCAACCCTACTCTCATTCCCATCCGAATCTCAACTGACTGATCAGATTTTAGATTCACGATGGCAGAATCATTGACATCCGTCGTAAAAAATAATCCTTCTACAATTAATTTTTTAGCGATTCGAATTTTGTTAAACTTCTCCGCATCCACGGTAGCAAAAGTTGTTTTTTCTGCAAGGACACCCGTCACGTCACCATTCGTATCTACGGGCGCAGCTTCGAGGATATTCTCCTCACTTGTATAGAGCGAATCAATCAAGTTTTCGTTTTCGTCAGCAAAATATACCTGAATATCAATGCCGAGAGGAAGTCCATTTTCTGCCACCATTTTGAATTCAATAAAGTTGACATCATCGTAAGAATCGAAGCTGACATTAAATACATCTCTGGCTTGGAAGTTATTTACCCTTCCACGAAAGGGTAACTCTACTCCTACTTGAATATTGAAAAAACTAGAATCTGTCATAAAACCTAGTTCTTGAATCGAATCGGGATTGGACAGCGCATCCACGTCATAGTCAACGGATACGGGGCCCGAACTTAGTACCTCCACCACATTCGAATTATCTTTATCAAAATCAAAAACAGTCGTCTTCACTTCTCCTACTTCATTGATGGCAGGATAATCGAAGTCAATGCCATTATCAATGAAGCTACTCTCTAAGTCAATCTCCGTTCCGTCCACAGTAAGAATTTTTAACTCCTTCACTTCCGACCCTACAGGAAAACCAAAACCGTTGTCCACGGTGATTTCAATTTTTGGATTTTCAAAAAAGACATCTCCCTGCACCCAATTTTCAAAAAACTCGATCTCGATGGTGTCCCTTTCAATGTCTAATGGTTCTGTACCCCAGAATCCTTCAATATAACTAAACTCAATGTCGGTAATGGCTACGGCGGGATTAGCAGCAAACTCGATGCGCTCACCGTCACTCTCCCGAAAGGCTTCGTACTCGATGACGAGGTTGTCATTATCCCCAATCAATTCGTAGTCCGTTAGGTCTTCCATTTGCACCACCCATTCATTGTTGCCAGTACTTACCGAATCCAAAGTAGTTTGGTTGACGTACGGGATTCCACCTTTTACCAATTGTGGAATACTCAATGTCAGGTCAACTTTTTCGTTGAGATCATTGGTAAAGGTGTAGGACATCATCCCCGATTTGATAGACATCAACGTCACATCCAATGTACCAGGTAAATCAAATGGAAAAGTAGTCACCGAATCTTCCAAGGGCACCAAGACTGGCGTAAGAAAAGTAAACAGATCAGTAGCTACTCGACTAGCTACGTTGCCTTTATAGTTAAGCGTGATGAGATCGTCTGGCCCAACGGTCACGAAGGTTTCCTCACCTAGCCCATCCAACAGATCAGTCAAAGTCGTGGTGGTATTGAACAAAGGAACGGCAAGTACCCGATCAGTATCTACGGGATCATCGAAGCTATTAAAATCATTGCAACTTACTAGCGCGGCGAATGCGAGGAACAGCACGAATTTTAGAAAATAATTTTCCATGAATTGTTTTTTTTACAAAAATCAAAAAAAACTTGGTTCTAGGATGTAAACCAATTGGCTTAAACCTGATTATTCAAAAGATTAAAAATCAATCAAATAATAAGCGAAAGATTAAAGAAATGGATCGTTAGGTAAGTTTCTAATGGCGCAAATGTCGGTTAAAAAATGCTAACTACGAAGGAAAAAGGATTTTTATTTGGGAGATGAGAAGAGAGAAATGAGATACCGAATAGGAATAGCCCAAGGCAATTAACTGCCTCGAAATGGAAAACCGTTCAAAGGGTCGAACTCAGGTTAAGTCTAGTCTTCAGTCTCACCTCTCTCTTCTTTCTTCCCACTCCTACCCAAGCCCGAACTCCTGAGCCAACCTTGGGATTCTTACGGATTTGAAACCCTTTTTGACCAACATTTTTTTAAACCGCTTTTGCCGCTCGGGTTCACCGTGGACGAGGAAGAGCTCTTTGAGATTTTTTTGATTTTTTAAAAACTCAGCTATCTCTCCCCGATCAGCGTGCGCAGAAAAGGAATCCATGATTTCGATGTCCATATTGACGACCTTCCATTCGCCGAACAATTTTACTTTTTCTGCACCTTGCCTGAGAATACCTCCCAAAGTATCGGGCGAACAGTAACCGACGATTAGTAAGGTATTCTTTTGATTATCAATATTGTTAAAAATGTGGTGTCGGATTCTGCCCGCATTCATCATGCCCGAAGCACTAATGATAATACAGGGCTCTTGGGAGTTATTTAAAGATTTGGAAATGGCGACCTCTCGGACGTAGCTCAGCCGATTGAATCCAAATGGATTGTTATCTATCAAGAGGTATTCATTCAAGTTGTTATCATAGCACTCGGGGTGCGCTCCAAAAACTTGGGTGGCGTTGACGGCTAGGGGGCTATCCACATAAACGGGAATCTTGGGCAAATGCCCTGCGGTTTCCATTTGGTCCAGCATGTAAACAATCTCTTGGGTACGCCCTACGCTGAAAGCGGGAATGATTAATTTGCCCCGCTTTTCTACACACGTTTTTTTGATAATATTTAAAAATCGTTCTTCTTCTGCGGGCTTTGCGTCGTGGTCTTTGTCCCCGTAAGTAGATTCACAAATCAAATAGTCCACTTCAGGCATCGGCTGTGGATCTCTTAAAATGGGTCGGTCAGGTCTGCCAATATCTCCCGTAAATCCAAATAGGACTTCCTGATCGCCATCTTTTAATTTTAAGGTCACGCTCGCACTTCCAAGGATGTGTCCCGCATCTTTAAACAACACTTCTACAAATTCATTGACCCGGTGCCAGCGGTTGTAGCCAAATCCTTTGAATAAATTCATCGCCACGGGAACATCTTCGCTGGTGTAGAGCGGTGCTCTGAAAGCTGCCTTTTTTAGTTTTTTCTTCTTTTTCTTTTTTCGTGCTAGTCTTTTGTTGTGAAATGCTGCGTCGCGCTCTTGAATCTTGGCACTATCTAACAACATAATTGCACACAAGCTCCTAGTGGCGTGAGTACACAAAATATCGCCCTGAAAACCATCTTTCACTAGCTTGGGAATGCGTCCGCAATGGTCAATGTGCGCATGCGAGAGTATCATCAGATCTACCTCGGAGGGTTTGAAATACCACGAAGCGTTAAAATCTTTCAGCTTGCTATCATTACCTTGATAAAGACCACAATCTAATAATATTTTGTATCCATTATTGAGGGTGAGTAGGTGGGCACTTCCAGTAACGACTCCCGCAGCACCGCAGAATTTTATATCCATTTTAAATCTTGAAATGAGGGTTAGGAATGATGAATTAAGAATGATGAATTAAGAATGATGAATTAAGAATGATGAATTAAGAATTAGGAGTGTACAAAGTTTTTGAGTTTGGGTATTTTTTCGTTAGGGATGAGTTCAATTAAGAAAAACGGAGTCGGTACTACGTACCTTTTGTTGATGAACGATACTGCTTTTCTACAAACGGAG
>JBCCJE010000251.1:0-7167 GCA_039027925.1 Bacteroidota bacterium | reverse complement strand
TGGTTTTCTTACATCAAGCACATTCATTTTTTTATGGTACTGTTCGACAAAGGTATCAACGTCAATTGTTTCTAAAACATCAATTTCCCCACCTGCTCGCTTCCACGCCTCAAATCCTCCCTTCAAATAACCAATGGCATTATCGTATCCTACTCTAGCCAGTCGCTTGACCGTTTCTTTATTTTTACCCCTCGGAGCAACAATCAGGATGGGCTGCATCAAGTCGGCAATCAAAGCACCTACCCACGGCGCAAAACTACCGTCCAACCCAATAAATATAGAATTTGGAATAAAGCCTTTGACAAATTCATCTTTGGGGCGGACATCCAAGATCATGGCGTTCGTCTCATTGGCTGCTGCCTCAAACGCTCTCGGAGCGAGGGAACGGACACCCCTCCTCATCACGGTATCAATACTTTCGTATCCCATTTTGTTGAGCCGTGCATTTTTAGCAAAATAATTGGGCGGTGGTGTCAAGCCGTCGGTGACTTCTTCAATAAATTCAGCCTTGGTCATATTCGCCCGCAGTGCGTAGTTGGTTTTCTTTTGATTGCCTAGCGTATCCCAAGTTTCGGAACTCATATTTTTTCCGCAAGCAGAACCCGCTCCGTGGGCAGGGTACACGAGTACATCGTCGGGTAATGTCATAATTTTTTCCCGCAAACTATCGTACAACCAGCCCGCTAAATCTTCCTTGGTCAGACTTCCTTTTTTTTGTGCCAAATCAGGTCTGCCCACATCTCCGATAAAAAGGGTATCCCCCGTAAAAATAGCGTAGGGTTTTTGAGCAGCATCTCGCAAGAGGTAAGTGGTGCTTTCGGGAGTATGACCCGGCGTATGTAGTACCTTGAAGGATACCTGTCCGAGTTGGAATATTTCGCCATCTTCGGCTAGGTACTTTTTGTACTTGGTTTCTGCGTTGGGCCCATAAACGATTTTTGCTCCCGTTTTTTTAGCCAAGTCCAAGTGACCAGATACAAAGTCGGCGTGAAAGTGAGTTTCAAAAATGTACTTAATTTTTACGCCGTTTTCTTTCGCCTTTTGGATGTAGGGTTCGGTTTCTCTCAGGGGATCTATGATGGCGGCTTCACCGTTGCTCTCGATGTAATAGGCTCCCTGCGCCAGACATCCCGTATATATTTGTTCTACTTTCATGATTAACTACTATTTTAATTTTTAATGTGATTATCATTTTCGTTCGTTTGTAGGGCGTACTCTACGCACTTCCTGCCCGCTTTTTTATCAAAAAAATCAACTGCGTGTTGTATTCTCAAAAAGAAATGATCTGCCCCTACTTTATCAATGATGCCCGAGCGATGAAACATATCCCTGATCGGCCCTTTAACACTCACAAATTGAAATTTGATATTGCGATCTTGGCAGTACTCGATGAGTTCTTCGACGGCGTGCACCCCACTACTGTCTATACCATTGATACTATTGGCATCCAAGATAAATAACTCCAAGTCCTTGCCCTTTGCTTGAATTTCTTTTTCGATTTTTTCTTTAAAAAAATTAACGTTGGCAAAATACAAGCGAGCATCAAATCGGAAAATTAAGATTTCTTTCCGAACTTCTAAATGCTCAAAGCGACTAATATTTTTGTAGTAAGGCTCTTCCGCAATTTTTCCCAAAACCGCCGTGTGGGGTTGGGTAGTCCGATAAATAATCAAAGCGAGCGAAAGCACTACGCCGATCAGAATACCTTCCTCGATACCCAGCGTGAGGGTGCCAAAAAAAGTCACCATCATCATCCAGAAGTCTCCTTTATCCGTTTTCCAAAGATGCCTAGCTTCCTTAAAATCAATCAAACCAAATACGGCTACCATGATGACGGAAGCCAAAATGGCTTTGGGTAAATAAAAAAATAAAGGGGTCAAAAAAAGCAAAGTTAGGGCAATTAATATTGCGCTAAAGATGGATGCCATTCCAGTTTTTGCACCAGCTTGATCGTTGACGGCGGTGCGCGAAAATCCTCCCGTAGTAGGGAATGATTGAAAAAATGCACCACCAATGTTGGCTATACCTAGCGCAATCAGTTCTTGGTTGGGCATAATTTGATAATTTTTATGTTTAGCTTGAATGGCTTTGGCGATAGCTATACTTTCCATAAAACTAATAAAGGCAATCGTCAGAGCGATAGGCAGTAATTTCTTGACATTTTCCCAACTAAAATCAGGGATACTAAACGAAGGTAATCCTTGGGGGACTGCTCCCACAATTTTGACACCCTGCTCGTACCATCCTAATCCCCACACTGCCATTATCCCAAATACGACGGCTAGTAGTGCCCCCGGAATTGGGAGTTTTATTTTTTTTACCAAAAGAATTAAACCCATTGCCGTAATTCCGATGAGGAGCGTTCGGAAATTAACGGTGCGGTAGTTGTCCATCGCGCTGCCGATGATTTCGTGGATATAATTACTCCTCGGAATATCAATACCCAGCAGGTGTTGCAGTTGGCTAAACCCAATAATCAACGCCGCCGCCGAAGTGAATCCCGCAATGACGGGGTGAGATAAAAAATTGACTAGAAAACCTAACCGAAAAATTCCCATCAAAAACTGCAACAATCCAACTAACAACGCCAGCGTGATGGCTAAGCTGATAAATACCTCACTTCCTGCTTCCGCAATCGTGCTCACACCCGCCGCTATCAGTAGGGTAATCATCGCTACGGGACCCACTGCCAACTGTCGAGAGGTACCAAAGATGGCATATAAAATCAAGGGGATAATTGAAGCATACAATCCATAGATAGGAGACATACCAGCCAACATACCGTAGGCCATACCCTGAGGAATCAACATAACCCCCACGGTAAGTCCCGCCGCTAAATCACCCCGCAGGGCAATAGTATCGTACTGCGGCAACCAATCTAAAATGGGAAAATATGATTTAAAATTCATCCGTGTTAACTTGCTGTTCTTTGGTTACGATGTCGGCTACTAGCTTCCTCGCTTGATTGCTGCCATTTGTTTTGCTTGGTATTTTTCCTTGGCTTCAGGATTGTATTTTACGTAAATGTGAATCCACATGGATCGTGAGATTCTAAAAATCCAAAAAAAGAAAATAGCGACCACCACAATCAGTAAAGCAAAAGCGCCATTCACACTCATCCCGAAAAGAAAAATACCACCCCCCACGAAAAACAAGCAAGCCCACGCCGTCCAGATGTAAGAAATAAACATGGCACCGTACCAAAATCCCGGTTCGGGAGAGTAGGACTGATTGCAAACTGGACAGTTGTCTGGCATCTCCGTTGGCTTTTGGTAGGAGAAAGTGGGAGTCTTAAACAAATCGCCTTCTCGGCATCTAGGACATTTCATGGCGAAAACACTCGATAGGACGCTTCTTTGTTTTTGGTCTGATTTCATTTTGAAAATAATTTTAAAGATTACTGCATTTTGGATGAAGGTAAAAGGAATCATAAACTGTTGATTTTCAGTTTATTAAAATTTTAGATATACCCTAATCGCTAATTTTTTTTCGAAAAATAATCATCTCGGTTTCGATTCATTCCTATTTAATTTCTCCAAAAGCTAAATAAGTGGGGCAAATTATATGGCTGATTTTTACATTTCCTCATCGAAGCAATGCACTCCGTATTTGATATAATTTGGTTTGGTAAAATTACGTATTGCAGGGATAATTTTCCAATCATTTTCGGCAATTATCCGCTCGCTACTTGCTCAATGAACTAAACCAATAGAGCATTGTTAATTCCAAAACTCCTCAACAAAACAAAATAAAATGAAAAAGCAGCAAATCATCATCAGTCTATTCGTCGTCATCACCATCGGTATTTTAGTTGGGCTAGGAGGGTCGCAAAATGGACAGGTGTACAATGGCGTTCCTATCTTTTTGATCTGTGTTGGATTTGCGTTTGTTTTGAACTGGATTGCCTTCGTACCCGCCTACATCAGCCAAACAGAAATATTCTACGACATCACGGGAAGCCTGACTTACATTTCTGCCACTATTATTGCGCTGACCCTAAGCGAGGATATTGATACCAGATCAATGATGCTTGCGGGATTAGTCATCGTGTGGGCTACTCGGCTGGGTACTTTTTTGTTGCGCAGGGTACTTCAATCGGGGAAGGATGATCGCTTTGATAAAATCAAACCCAATTTTCTTCGATTTTTAAATGCCTGGACCATTCAAGCCTTGTGGGTAATCTTCACCGCTGCGCCCGCATTTATTGCCATAACTGCAAGCCAACGGGAAGAAGTTGGAATTTTCGCCACAGTGGGGTTGGTCGTTTGGATCATTGGCTTCACCTTCGAAGTGGTTGCTGATTATCAAAAAACGCAGTTCCGAAAGAATCCCGAAAATAAGGGAAAGTTCATCCAATCTGGTCTTTGGTCAAAATCTCGTCATCCAAATTATTTTGGGGAAATCGTCCTGTGGATTGGTGTCACCATCATCGCTACTCCTGTCCTTCAGGGCTGGCAATGGGTAGCATTTATTTCTCCCATTTTTGTGACGCTATTGTTAACCAAAGTAAGTGGTGTACCCATGCTAGAAGCAAAGGCAGAAAAAAAGTGGGGTGGGCAAGAGGACTACGAACGCTATAAAGAGGAGACTCCAGTTTTGATTCCTAAGTTGTAGGAGGGAAGAAGTTGGAAGTGAGCGGAGAACGACCCGCAAACTCTTAAATTTTCTGCAAAACGAAAGCACACATAATTCGTGAATCAGAAATTTTTTGTAATTGCTTTAATAGCCCCGTGGAGATGGCACAGCGGGGAATAGGGGTTGTTAAAGCCAACTCCTGAAAGTACACATGACTTTAACAACCCTTGTTCCCCGCAGTACCATCTCCACGGGGCTATTAAAGCAATTACAAAAAATTTCTGTATGAATAATCTAGTTGCTTGAACTAAATTACTCAGCGCCACACCTACTCATTAATCCATTTCAAGGCTTTTTCCAAAACCTCATCGCGGCCGTTCGTCATCCCTTTGACCGTAGGTTTTACTTCTACATCGGGAACGATACCTACTCTTTGCGTCTCTTTTCCGTCGGGATAATAAACGCCGATGCCCGAGATCATGGTCGTCATATTTCCCGGTAAACTGATGGAAGATACATTGCCATCCGCACCCGCCGTGGTGCTTCCAAATACTTTGTTATTGGGCGCAGTTCGGAAAGCCATCGTGGTGTATTCTGCTTGACTTTGGGTGGACTCATCAATAAGTATAGCTACTTTTCCTTGGTAATAATCATCGCTCTGCGAACCAACGGGTAGGGGAGGCGTGAAGGAAAAACTGCCCGGGTGCTGTAAACTGCCCTGCGTAAATTTTACAAAATTGGCGGATTCGGGAGTCAGTAAATTTCCCAAAGAAAAAACGATAAACTCCGAAGGATAGCACCGCAAATCAATCACTAATCCTTTTTTGCTCAGTAGATTTTTTTGGATGGCTTGTTGGTCGCCTTCCTTTAATGTGCCTGGATAAATGTAACCAATATCTCCATCGAGCACCTTCCACGATTCGGGTTGATCCCGCTGCCATACGTTGATATCCTTCAGGGGAAATGTGGAGACAGTTGTGGTTTGCTCTTTTCCTTGGCGCGTGTATGTAAGGTTAAGTTGATCGTTGGAAGTACGTAACATTAATTTTACAAAATCTCTTAATTGTGTAGGATAATTTGAAGCAGGCAGGTAAGGTTGTTTTTCTTGAATTAAATCTTCCACGGATTTTCCGTCCACGTGGGTGATGATGTCGCCAAATTGTAACCCACTTGCTTTACCTTTTTCCTCATCGTAAAATCCTACCACGAAGGCTTGCTCTTCCACCATACGCACTTTGACTGCTGAGATTTTATTTCCCAAAAAAGTATTGAGTGCTTTAGGTTTTCTCCAGATGTTGGCGTGCGTATCTTGCACTTTTCCAATCAGTTCTAGCATCGCTACTTGGTACTCGGCGGCATCTTTAGCATTGACAAATCTTGGAACGAAGTCAAGCAATACCTGATCCCATTTTTCATCCGTCAAGTGTTTGTATGGGAAAAAATAATTAATCATGTTCCAGTAGCGATAGAGGGCTAGTAGCCGAAAACCCACATCCGGATATTCGAACTGTTTGTAGAGCGATTCATTTTTGAATTTGGGATTACCGATGTTAGGCGCAAAACTCAATTGATAATGTTTTCCTGTCCTTTCGGTGTCTCGGATTTTTCCCAACAGAAAAATAAGTTCATCCCATTTGGTTTCTCCGAACCAACTGTAATCGGCTTTTATTTTGAGATTTGCATCGGGTTGGTAGCGTTCGCCTTTGGCTATGGGGCCCAGTTTTTCAATCCAATCAATCACCGTCAAGGCACGTTCCTTGTGGCTTTCTCCTTGGAGGTAGTCGGGCAGCACCCTGAACAATTCGTAATCCCAGTTGACCGCTCCCGTTGCAATTTTAGGATGGTAGTATTTCGTGAATCCCCAGATTTTACCCAAGGTAGCTATGGCTTGAATCTTCTCGGGCGTCAGGTCAATCTTATCAATGTTAGAACCTTCGTCAAACTCCTCATCCAACTGGGCGGCGTATTTTTCACCTTCCGTAGGTTGGAGTTGAGTGACGGATACGCCATCAATCAGTACGTCAAAGTCATCGAACCACGCTGTTCCGTTGCCACTCAAAATACCTCCTACGTATATTTTTTTGGCATCTTCGGGGTAGGGTATTTCGATGGAATATTTTTTCCAACCGTGCGTACCTTGAATACCTCGACTTTGCATGTTGTCAAATCCTGATGGCCCACTATCTCCATCTATTCGGAGGAGTAGTCCGACAAATCCGTCGGTAGCATTTTCGATCTTCATCTGACCAGTTAGTTCAATTTTTTTGCCTTCATATTTTGCTGGAAAACTGTAAGCTGCGCATCCGAAGGAAGCCTTTCCTTTGGCCTCTGGATCACGTTGTACTTTGATGGCGTGCTTCCCTTGCTGCGGGGCGGACGCATCTTTTTTCATGATAAATTCACTTGGATTTCCCCACTTAAACCACCCATCGGGTAAGTCCCCTTTGCGTTCGATTTTTTCTCCATCCAAGTTGAAAGAAGAAACTTGCAACAGCCTCAACTTTTTATTTGCCAATCTTATACCCAAGCCTTCCTAAATGCTCTCCAGCAACCTCATCACATATAGCAATCTCCGCCTCAGAAAGCTGTTCC
>JBCCJE010000250.1:0-7186 GCA_039027925.1 Bacteroidota bacterium | reverse complement strand
GGGTTTGTCCGTCATTTGGTTCAATGTACATTTTTTGCCCCATAGCAAGCTTTGCATAATATTTTTCCATATACCAATCAATCAGTTTTGTCTTTGATTCAAAGGTCAAGAATCCTTTATAGTTGGTTTCAAGTTTAAAAGACTCTCTACAAGAAAATGCTATTAAACAACCCGCTGTGTAATCATATCTTTTGTTTTTTTTCCCAATATTGTGTGGGGCGATTTCTACCAAATCCATAATGAGCATTCCTTCTTGGATTCTTAATTGAAGCACCCCTTGAATTGAATCTGGATTTGATTGAAGCCGCAAGACGTAGATTTCGCTGTCCTTCTTCTTGAAAATTGTTCGCCAGTTAAAGTTCCAACCGTCTTTTTTTAGAGGCATATCTTTAAAGACGGCTTTGACTATTTCAGCTTCAATTAGTGAACTTGTCTTTAAATCAAGTAAGTACATTCGTAAATATTTGGTTTCTCCACAAAATACAAAAATTGTCTATTTTTGACAATTATTTATACTTATATTACCTTTTTTGTCTTTTTTAAAAGAAGAGTTGAAAGTCTAGTATATGCGCAGGTGAGTCGCATCGCTCACTTGACGCCTATCTTTATTGGCCTCAGTTTTCTTTTTTATTATCTTGTACAAGAATCTCTAAATCTCTTTTTCTGATTCTCCGTGAATATCATTTATTTTATGTTTTTTCTTTGGATTTCTCACCTACCTGCTGGCAAACACAGGTTTTTAATTCTTAATTTTATGAAAAAAGTACTACTCTTATTTTCCTTTTTCTTTTCCATTTCAGTTTGTAGCCAAGATGCTTATCATACTAATTTACAGAATATGCTGCAAAATGAATATAATGTGCCCGTAGGCGAGTGGATTTTATTCAATACTGAGGATGCTATTCTCAATAATGCCATTAGCTACGGAAGTGCGGCCAGTATTCAAAGCATTTCGGATCAGCCATTCACCCAAAAAGTTACCCACGTACTCAACGCAGCGGGCGCAAATCCTTGGAATGCAGGCTGGAATTTAAGCAATCAATCTGCTATCCAAATTGGAGATGTATTGTTAGCTACCTTCTATATCCGTTCGGTCGGCGGAGTAGGAAAAGTAAATTTCTTCGCTGAGAACGGAACGACGTTCGAAAAAGAAGTAGTCTTTACGCTTCCCGTATCCGAGGAGTGGACTCGCTATTTTATACCTTTCGAATCTGGTAGTAACTACAATACCAACGCTTTGGTGTGGGGCTTTCATTTGGCGTTTCAAGCGCAGACCATTGAGATCGGAGGATTTACTGGATTAAACTATAACAATACTACTACAATTGACAATTTGCCAGAAGCCATCAATAATCAATTCTACGAAGGGTGGCAATCCGATGCGCCTTGGCGGGCGACAGCAGCAGATCGAATTAATCAATTTCGGAAGGCTGACCTTACCGTTGAAGTGAAAAATTCCAATGGTGAACCCATTGAAAATGCAGCGGTAAAAATCGAAATGCTGGAACACGAATTTGCTTTTGGGACAGCCGTCACGGCTAGTCGCCTTAATGGAAATAATGCCCACAACGTGATTTACGAAAATAAAATCACTAATCTCGACGGCGCAGGGCACGGATTCAATTGGGTAGTTTTTGAAAATGATTTGAAATGGCCCGCGTGGGAAGATGAATGGCTGGTGAGTAATTCTGAATTAGTCAACGCCGTAAGTTGGTTGAGAAATAATGACATTCAAATTCGGGGGCACACTTTGGTTTGGCCGGGGAGCAGTAATTTACCTACCGACATCAATGCTAATCTTTCGAACATTCCGTACATCAAAGATCGAATCAATGGTCACCTGGAGGAAATTTTACAATACCCCGGTCTGCAAGGAGAGATAGCGGAGTGGGACGTACTGAATGAAATTGTTTCTAACACTACATTAGCGAATGCTTTTAAAAATGATCCGAGCTACGTCACGGGGCGGGAATTGTACGTGGAGATTTTTCAAAAAGTGAGAGACCTCGACCCCGACGTTGGATTGTGGTTAAATGATTTTTCTACCCTCACCTTAAATAATAGCCCTGGCAACCTCGCTTACGATCAACTCAAACAATTCACCCAAGAGCTAGTGGATGCCGACGTTGGTTTGGAGGGCATTGGGTTCCAAGCGCACATCGGGGGTTTTCCCAATAGCATTCCTGCGGTGCTGGCTACTTACGATGACTTTTACGATGCCTTTGGGTTACAGGCAAAGGTGACGGAATTCGATTTGCCCACTTTTGTAGATCAAGAATTGGCGGCGAATTATCTGACTGATTTTATGACGGCTACCTTCAGTCACGAAAGTATGAACGGATTTTTGTTTTGGAATTTTTGGGATGGTGCTACTTGGCAAGCCGAGGGCAGTAATCTTTTTGACTTGGATTGGAGTACCACCGAGCCTTACGACGCTTACGTGGATTTAGTGTTTAACCAATGGTGGACGGATGATGTTTTTGCTTCTGATGCCAATGGAATCGTCAACGAGCGGGTATTCAAGGGATGGCACCGTATCACTTACACTTGCGATGGGGAAGTTATCACGGAGACCACCTACGTCTCCGATCCTGTTAATCTGAACATTACGTGTGACAATATTTCTACCAATACGAATGATCTCTTGGATCAAAGCGAGATTTCAGTTTTCCCAAATCCCACTTCAAGTATTTTAAATATTAAAAGAAACAATAATGCTACGGCTTGGATAAAGTTGGTAGATGCTACGGGAAAATTGGTACAGGCAACTCCAACCAATGCTCGTGAGATCTTGCTCAACGTGGAACAGTACCGTGGATTATATTTTTTAATTATTGAAAGTGAGACTGAGCGTTTTTTTGAAAAAATAATGATTGAGTAAACCTAGCGAGTGGTAGGGAACTACATCGCCGCTTTTCGTTCTTTGTACTTAGAAGGAGACACCCCTTCTTGTTTTTTAAAAAATCGGCTAAAGGCCTGAATGTCATCGTAGCCCAATTCGTAGGCCACCTCCTGCACTTGCATATCTGTATAAAACAAAAGTCGCCGAGCCTCCAGCATTTTTCTTTCCTGAATAAATCGAAGTGGCGTTTTCTTTCCTATTTTGGAAAAAACATTAGAGAGCGTCTTGGGCGATTTGTGCAAAAGAGCGGCGTATTCCGCTACGGTGTGTTTGGTTTTAAAATGTTCCTCCACTAGCAAGTTAAAGGTGCGGATGAGATCCGATTCGTATTTTTTGATAGAAGATTGCTTCTGCGATTTGTAGAGCCGAGTGCACAGGATGAGATAGCGTTTGAGCATCATTTGGAGCATCTCGATTTGTAGGTTGTCACTAGAGTCCATTTCTATAACAAACATCTTCCATACGGTTTCGAATTTTTCTAGCTCCTCTTCTGGAAGCCGAATGATTGGAAGTTCTGACGCTCCGAAGAACAACATCCCCTTGCAGCCTACTTCGTGGTCGTGGTCGAGGATACAGTAAAAAGGTTTGTTAAATCTAAGCAATCGAATGTTACTGACCTGCTGGATTTTGATTTGATGGAATGGAGTCAGAAAGATGATCTGGTTTTTTTCGAAGGTATAGGCAATTCCATCAATGACCAATTGGGTGCCTCCCGATTCGAACCACAGCACACTCAAACTACTATCCACGACTTCTTTTAAGAGATGACGATTGGCGGTAGTGATGTGGGTCAGGTGTAAATATTCTTCAGTATTTCCAATAAATTTCATACGTAGTTAATTGTTTGTGTACGAAAAACAGTTCCGTAAATACTTTGTTTATCGAGTCCGTGCCAAAGGTTTTTACCCCGACATTTTCGTTGGAAAGATTTTTGTTTTACCCCAAAAAACAATTGTTAATAGAAACTTGATACGACACTCACGCCCAATTTTCGTTAGGAGTTTTTCTTCCTAGAGCATAATTCCTTCTTATCATCAACTACCCTTACGAAACACAGCTAGCCACGATCTATTCATCAATACCAAGTCCTAATTTATACTAACTAATACTCCCCAGTTGCGGGAAGATTTCTGACGGCATTTCTTATCCTAGTGGTAGTCATTATGAAAAAAAGAAACATACATTTTTACGGGATATTGATTGTACTAGCCATCATTGTGGTTAATCAAGTATTGATTCAATATTGGCTCTACCAAAGGCGAAAAGATGCTAAAATCATCAACGTAAGTGGTAGGCAAAGAATGTTGAGCCAAAAATTAATCGTGAATGTACTCAACTATCAACAAAAATCTACTGAGGAAAATCTACGAAAAATAACGAAAACCTACCAAACTTGGTCAGCCGCTCATTTATACTTAAAAGGTATCTTGCAACATTCTGCTAATTCGGCCCACGCTTTTTTGGAGTTAAAAAAATTGGATAGCTATTTCGATAAGGCGAAGGTGTGGGAGACTTATCCGACGAGTCTTTCGGTATCCAAATTAGAAACTTTTCAGAAGCATCAGGAAGCATTTTTAATGAAAATGGACAGCATCGTTGGGCTATTGGAGGCAGACTCCAATCGGAAACTAAAAATAATTTTGATAGAATTTTGCTTAGGATTATTTTCCCTTTTTATCGTTTACTACAAAATTTCAGTTGTTTTTAAGAAGATAAACGATAGCTTAACGAGAAGGAATAAGTCACTCGCCGAATCCAATTCTATGTTAGAAAAATTTGCCTACCTCGCTGCCCACGATCTGAAGGCACCTTCGCTCAATGTGCTGAATTTTGCTAAACTGTTAAAAAGGAGATTAAAAAATCGAGTAAACGCATCGGAGCTAGAGTTCTTAGATATTATGATTCAATCCTCCAAGCGGCTATACGAAACTACCAATGATCTTTTAAAATTTTCTACCATTAATAACGGAGCAATCAAGGTAGCATCCTTCCAACCCGAAAAAATGCTAGAAGACATTATGACAGATTTGGACTTAGAAATTAAGAAGAGAAAGGCTAAAATATTCGTAGAAAATTTTCCCGAAAGCATCCACGGAGACCAAAGACTGTTAAGATTAGTTTTTCAAAATTTGATTTCTAACGGTATGAAGTTCGTGGATCAAAAAGTAATTCCCACGGTCAAAATTGCTTACCAGGACGATAAGGTGAAGCATGTATTTACGATAGAAGATAACGGAATCGGTATCGAGGAAAGCGATAAAGACAAGATTTTCGGGATGTTCAAAAGGCTACACAACGAAAAAAAATATGAGGGCACGGGCATAGGCTTATCCATTTGTCGAAAGGTAATCGAAAAACATAAAGGGGAAATTTTACTAGAAAGCGACCCTTCGAAAGGCAGTGTGTTCAAAGTGGTGTTGCCCAAGTATTTGCAAAATTAACTACTACTGAGCCGCTCCTGTACTCTTTTTACTTCCGAGATAACTTCCGCTCTCGATCCAAAATGTGTCTAAATTTCTTTGGCATTTTAATTTGTAATGTTATTGTTTTCTTAGTGATGGGATGCTTGAAGGTCATCCGATGTGCACACAGCATCAAACCCTTGCCAAGGATAGTTTTCTTTTTCTCGGCGTACATTTTATCACCTACGATGAGATGCCCCACTTGCTGCAAGTGTATCCTCAGTTGGTGAGTCCTGCCTGTGATAGGAAATAGCTGAACCAACGATAAATGCTCAAATATTCGGGAAGGCACGACTTCCAACATTTTATAATCCGTGATGGCTTTTTTGTTTTTGATGGGAAAATTAATACGTCCTTCCCTTGGTACTTTTCCGTGCACTACGGCGACGTATTCCTTTTTGATTTGGCTATTTTGAAATGCCCTACCGAGGGCAATCAACGCCGTTTTGGTTTTGGCTAACAATACAATTCCAATCGTGGGAACATCAATGCGGTGAACGGCTAAGGGGTGGGGGAGGGCATCTGCAAGTGTATTGTTATAGTTTTTGTCCGCCAAGGCATTTTCTACGGTTTTATTACGATTGCCGTTGACTGCTATTCCGCTAGGCTTGTTGATGGCGATTAAGTGGTCATCTTCAAATACGATTTCTAAATTAAAATTAATTTTCTTTAATTTTTTAATACCAGAACCTTTAAGGGTCAGTTGATCTCCATTTTGTATCAGGTCATTCATCTGGGCGGGTCGTCCGTTCAGAAAAAGTCGTTGACTTTGAATCGCCTTGTTTGCTGCCGACTTACTGCCTAGTATGGGAAATGCTTGACTAGCTACGATATTGATGGGTAGCTTTTTGGGAAGTCCCACTACTTGGTACTTCCATTTTTGATTTCGTTTTTTTGACATTTGGTGGATGTCTTTTGAAGTGCTTAAGAATTGAAATGGAACAAAACTAACTGCCCCACAACTACAATTTATTATTGATCTATTCCTTACCTTTGCGCCAATTATGGAATACCCAATTTTATTAAAAATTTTCTAAATATTTAATTATGCATTCATTAAAATTAATTTTTCAATCCATTCTTCTGTTATCCTTCACAAGTGTTTTGCTGTTGAGCTGCGGAGGTGGAGGTGC
Organism: Bacteroidota bacterium; assembly: GCA_039027925.1. GTDB lineage: Bacteria > Bacteroidota > Bacteroidia > Chitinophagales > Saprospiraceae > CAJQQY01. The sequence goes on along the minus strand of JBCCJE010000250.1, from coordinate 689 downwards.
CGACGATAAATCTTCGGATGCTACCGACGCAAGCGCAAAACCCGATGCCGCTCAAGTGGTAAAACTAGAAATAGCTGGAAATGACGCTATGCAGTTCAATAAAAAAGAACTCAAAGCAAAAGCGGGTTCGAAAGTAGAATTAACGCTCAAGCACAACGGCTCCATGAATGCGCAAGTAATGGGGCACAACGTAGTCATTCTGAAGCAAGGCGTGAACGCTGCCGAATTTTGTCAAAAAGCTGCCGCTGCCAGTAGCAATGGATATATTCCTGAGGGTAGTGATGAGTACATTGTTCATACCAAAATGATCGGTGGCGGAGAAGAGACCACCGTTACTTTCAATGCACCCGAAAAAGGAACTTACGATTTTGTTTGTTCATTCCCTGGTCACTTCGCTTTGATGCAAGGAAAGTTTATTGTGATGTAGTAAGGGCTTGCGCAAAATAGTGTAATAAATCTGGACATCAGAACCAAGCAGCCCACGTATCGGATACCTCAAAGGTATTCGATACGTCAATCAGCAGATTTTATCCGCTACTCTTTTTTATTCAAAAATGTACGATAAGGTATATCTGTCAGCCTACTGAAAGGGATACTTGATTAACCTTTTACTTCGATAGAAAACTACTTTCTATCCATTATTCCTATCCATTCGTCTAAGCACAACCTTTTCTCTTGGGGGTTCTTTC
>JBCCJE010000249.1:0-7186 GCA_039027925.1 Bacteroidota bacterium | reverse complement strand
CGTCTAGAATGCCTAGCCCATTTGAATGGTATAGCATAGATTTTTTTTGGCGGAAATTTGGAATTAAAAATTTTCACGAATTTCTCGAATTCAGTCACGAATTCATTTGTAAGTATTAGTGTTAATTCGTGGCGAACCTCTTCGTGAGTGGTAAAGTTTATAGTAGTATGGATTGCTTCATTCTATCCATAAAAACTAATTCTTGATTATATATTTGATCAGTTTTCTCATTAACCAGGTGAATAGAATTATGATAATAAGCCCAATTATCCCTACTATATAAAAACTACGATGAATAGGACCTGATACGTTTCCTTCCTTACCAGCAAAAGGCTCTCTATCTATTTTACCTCCAAATTGATCTGAATCTAAGAATACCTTCCATAGCGGGTCATCAATTGACGCACCCTTTGGAAAACCTAATAATTCAGCTTTTAGAGTAGCAACGACTGCTGGAAATTGATCAGATAAATTTGTTTGTTCAGTTGGGTCTTCAAAAATTTTATATAATTCCGTTTCACCTTCTTTATTAAAAATAAGTTTCCATTCATCTTTAAAAATAGCTTGGTTCCATTTTCCTGCTGAAACAAATGTTTTGACAGGAGGAGCTACTTCTTTCTTTAAAAATTGCCATTGACTTACTCCATCTAAATTTTGTTTACCTAATTCGTTTACTCCAATTGCAGTAGCTAAAGTGGGTAGAACATCATTGACCGTGATTCTATGATCAACTTTCTGTTGAGGGATAAAATTAGGAGCATAGATAAAAGCTGGAACACGTAATCCCCCTTCGTAAACAGTTGCCTTGCCACCTTTAAACGGACGATTATCTCCTGCTCCGTTGACCATATTATCTCTTAGGAATTCCCAAAAAGGAAAGGGGAGTGGCTCACCCCAAATTTCTGCCATATTTAAAATAGGTTTGGCTACGTCCTCTGGCGTACCAACCAAATTTTTACCACCGTTATCACTCATAAACCAGATAATGGTATTTTCTATTAAGCCTGTTTCTTCTAAGGTTGCTATTATTTTTTGAATACCTCTATCCATTTCGGTGATCATTGCCGCATGTAGCTGTCGATTTTTATTTTTGATGTGTTGGTACTCAGCAACTATTTCAGCGGGTGCTTCATTGGGCATGTGAGGAGCAGCATAGCACAACTCTAAAAAGAGTGGCTTTTCATTTTTCGCTTTGAGTATTCTAATGGTTTCGTCTGTTAACAAATGGGTGGTGTAGCCTTCTTCTTCTAGAGTTTTTCCATCTCGCTGCCAATCCAAAGCCCCGCCATGTACATGGTCGTAATGCCCAATTCCTCCAGTCAAATTTCCATAGAAGTGGTCAAAGCCACGATTATAAGGCCAGTATTCTTTTTTGAACCTGCCTAAATGCCACTTACCAACCAAGTAGGTAGCGTAACCTTTTTCCTTAAAATATTGCGGCATTATTTTTTCGGAAAGCGGTAATCCTAAAACATTGTTCTTAGCTATTGGATTGACAATGCCTAATCGGAGAGAGGTCTTCCCAGTCATCAATGAACTACGCGTAGGAGTGCAAGTTGAATGTGCATAAAAGCGATTTAATTCTACACCTTCCGCTGCTAATTGATCTATAGTTGGTGTTTGGATTTCACTACCATGATAACTCACATCGTTCCAACCCATATCATCCACTACGATTAAAATGACGTTTGGAGGTGTTTTGTTAACATCCTCTTGGGCATAAAATGAAAAGAAAGTGAAAAAATGTAAAATAATTGTTAGGATAAAATGTTTCATTGGATGCTAATATTGTATTGGGGCTAAACTTGAAGTTGTGGAGTTGTTTGACCGAGATCTTTCGATATTGAGAAAATCTGCTTTCGCAATACTTGTTGAATGACTAAGATACCTCCATTAATGGCAACACCTATCAAAATAGGACTTGTTCCAAAAATAAATATCAAAGAGATAGACCAAAAAGTAGCTCCAAATCCTGCGGCGAAGCGGTAATCAAAATTAAGGAAGTACAACAATAGCGTTAGAAAGAGAAAACAAGTTTTTGACCAATAAACTTTATTGGCATCAACGAGCATTTCTGCGGCAGAAGCTGCCTCACTATAATTGGCAAATATGTTGATGCCATCGCCTAGCCAAAGACGAAATGTCATATTAAGAATGAGATAGGAATATCCTATGATGAGTAGATAGAATGCCCAGTCTCTTCGGATATTATAGCGTAGGTTTTTCATTTTTTTAAAATTTAAAATCAAGGAAAACTGAGAGGGATTTGGAAATTGAATGTAGCCAACTTAAAGGCAGTCTGAGAGGGTAATTTCAAATTCCCCTCTCAGTTATTCTTTAATTTTATTAAACTCACGGGGGAAATTTAAAATTACCCCCGTGAGAGCAAACCCTTAAGTTGACGACATTCAATTTAAAATCCCCTCTCAGACATTTTTTAAGGATGCAAAAGAATTGTTATGCAGGTTTACTATGCCATTCATGAAATAGTCCTGACGGATCTCTTTGTGACCGTATCAATTGAACTCTTTCAAATTTTTCTTTGGCCATAAACTTATCCGTTCTTTTATGAAGTCCTTCATCCGCTAACTGAATACCCGTTGAAAGGTGTTGCATCTTTTTGAGGGTATCGCTTGCCCAGTTACCATATTTATCGGTATCAGCAGGGTTTTTCCAACAACTGTAAAGAGATAGGTAAATATTATCTTCACTACTGTAAGCCATATCCTCAGACAGTTCTCCCGGATGCCAGTTGAGCCACAAAAAGTGAGATGGTGCTGGAGGTAAGGTTTTTGAAATTTCCTTAATGTGTGGCAGCAATTCATCTATGCTCGCATGCGTCCAGATATTATCAACGCCCCAACAATAATCTTCTGGATAGTGAGACATCACCGCTTTGTAGAGCATATCAATTCCCCAATTAACTACTGGAGTTCTGATGATGGCCTTATGAGCAATGGGACTATTTTTCATAAAGAGCTTGGCCTCTTCAAATTCGTCCTTGGTATCAGCAAAAATAGGAGCTACTGCCTCGATACCAGGACCGAGTATGCCCATCATATTTTTGTTCATAGCCATTTGGAATTCTACTGCTTTAGGAATTGAGGGGCCAACATCATACGCCCAGCGATACACATCTTCTAGGTGTTTTATCTTAAAATCATGGGTGATGACAGCTCGGTATTTGGGCAAGTCATAGACTTTGATGTAGAATTTAACGACAATACCAAAGAAGCCTGGCCCTGCTCCACGGGCAGCCCAAAACAAATCCGCATTTGTATTTTTGTCTGCATACACCAACTCTCCGTCTGCGGTGATGATGTCCAAGCCCCAAACGCTTTCACAAGCAATTCCTAATTTTCTACCGTTCCAGCCGTAGCCTCCTTGTAAGAGGTAGCCACCTAAACAAACCCCTTGGCAATGTCCTGCTGGGAAAAATAAATCTTTTTTATACAGCGCTTTCATCAAAGTACTACCACCAACTCCAGGGCCAGCTTCCGCTGTTTTTTCTTCCACGTTCAAACTAAATTGATTGAAGTGTTTCATATCAATCAGTAAGCAATCATCTCGCAGAAAATTAGCACTAAAGCTGTGTCCTCCCGAAGTAATGGTAATTCTTCTGCCTACTTTTTTAGCGTGTCTCACTACATTGATAATGTCTTCAATGGTCTTTGGCTCATAAATGGTGGCAGGTCTGCGTGATACGGGTGTCTTATTAAATAGGGTGTCCATAACCGCTTTTTCAAAATTAGCGTCCCCTTGATTTATCGTCTTTCCGCTAATGGCAACTTCGTCATCAGTAGCATATTTCTCATAAAGCTCTGGTAGGATAGATGCTAAATGACTCATCTCCTCGGCACAATGCAACATCAGATCATGACCAAAATTATCAGGTAAGGATTTGAACTTTTTCAAAACCTTTACTGCAGTTTTATTCACAATATCATTGTGGCGAGCACCTACATATTTTCCACCCATCCAAAATCTCGAACGCATCTCTGTACCTTCGGAGGTTACCCTTACTTGATGCACTAAATATCCATAATCAACGGGGAGTTTTGGATGTCCTAATCTGGCGCAGATATAAACTGCTTTTTCGGGATGATTGACTGCATCATTCGAAAAGCCAAATTCCAAAGGAGATTTGAATTGAATATTGGCATCTAAAACTTCTTTACCGATATATTCTTTGACGATAGAATTTCTGCCGATGTAGCAATTATCGTTTCTACCATCTTCCCACTTCGCGCTGATGTGTGCTTTGGGATGCCATAATTTATACCGTGTATCTTCCGAGCCATGCCAGCCAAACCACCAATGCCACATTTCGGGAGTTGTGTTGGGCATAAATGTTCTGACAGCTACGGCGATGCTACCATCTTCAGCAATGGAATAGCCGTTCTCCACGGGCATATCTCCTGCTTGCTCTAATTGTGTCATTCCGTCAAGGTCAGCTAAAGTACCCCAAGCGAGAGGAGTCCTTAATGGGGTATTGACGTGGGCTTGTACTGCTGCCATTGCTTCGTTGAAGAAAGGTGCGTATTCGGATTGTACATCTTTTTCTTTGAAGCCTAAATATGATTTTATCATTTTGGTTAATTTTATTTTTTGTTAAAAAATTTATTTAGACATACTCTTAGGTGAAAGCCTAAGCAATTAAGTTGATTCACACTTTAGAAGAGAGAAGAGAGATCGCTTCGCTGAGAGAATAGGGATCAGAAGCGTTTCACTTTAATCGTCATCTCTCTTCCCTGCTCTCTCTTCTCTTTTCAAAACTTTAGAGATTTATTTAATCGGATACCAAGTCTGCGTTCTATAAAATCCTGTCCAATGTTTTCCTTTTATTTTTAGATTACCATCCTCTAGCCATAATTCACAAGTGTATTCTTTTCCGTTTTCGGGGTCTAGAATTTGACCTTTTCTCCAATAGTCTTTGTAAGGTTTCAAATCTTCGATAATGACTAATCCGACAATGGGTTTGTTCTTTTTACTTCCAGAGCATTGGTCGCATTTGGCATTGGGATCTGCGTCTAATAGTTTTGTAATTTTTCCAAATATATTTCCTCCTTGTTCATAGATTTCGACGTGGGAGCGAACCTCACCAGAGTTTTCGTCCACGGATTTCCACATCCCAATCGGAGATTGAGCAGAGACTGTCATAGACAACAGGATAAAGAGGGATAGAATGCAATACTTCATGTTTTTGATTTTTTAGTTTTAAAATGGGTAGAGGAAGATTATTACAGATATGTAAGTTTTCCTCCATGTGATTTGATCGCAAGTAAGGAGGATTTACTGGTCAAGGAAAGAGAAGTTGAACCGCTTTTGGATGATTTGATAAAATGATAAGGAATGTTTGGCTCACTTTATAAGGTGGGTAGGAATTTGTGGATTTCTGGAATTATTATGGCAAATGTGCTAGACGCTCTCCTATAGGTGTATGTGTGTAATAAGTGTTATTGTGTATATGAAAGTCACTCTCAAACATAAACAAGAAGAATTGCTTTGGTGTGCTAGCTCTACCATTTTTTAATATAGATGAAATTTTTTCTTCTCCCAAGTAAAGAACTTTGTCCTAAACAAATATTGATAACCTCCATTATGAAATTCTACGTACCGATTTTACTAGATGTCACACAGTCGAAAGTGAAAAAATTATTATTCCTTTTTGCATTAATTACAGTTGTGATTTTTTGCTCATGTAAAAAGGATAACAATGTAGTCACCTCAGATAATGAAACTCCAATTATAGAAGAACCCATTATAGAAAACCCTTGTCCACTTGGTCAGTACAATGGCTTGGTCGTCAGTTATCAAAATACTAGAGAGGAGATTGACGCCTTGAATGCTACGGTGATTCACAGTTGGTTGCAATGGGATTTTGCAGAACCCAACCTAAATGAACCATTTATCCTTAAAGAAGAAGTGACCGAAGAAATGATTGCAAAATATGCTTCGGGTGAACTGGAAGGAATAGACTGGACCATAACGGACAATCATATTGCAGAATTTGACGGACTCCAATTAATCATGGGAGTCGGTAGCGGTTGGAAGAATTCTGTTCCATTGCTTGATGGGGAAAAAATAACACCAGACATCATTGGAAGAGATCAATATATTGGTCAGTTATACTTGCATACAAGAGCCTGCGTCAGGAGGTATAAAGACAAAGTATTGGCTTGGCAAATTGAAAATGAACCCAATATATCGGAGGAATTGATCCTTTTAGGTTTGCGAGAAGGAGATGCATGGACTGATATGGACTTTATGACTGAAGTCTTGAATACGCTGGAAGAAGCAGTAAGAATCGAAGACCCTGATGCTTGGATAACTATCAATTTTTATGTGGATGTAGTTGAAGATTACGAAGCTGACATAGCTCGGTGGCTTCCTTTGGTAGATATGGTGGGAATAGATACTTATCAAGATTTCTTTTCCACAAATCCAAAAGTAGCCGCTGATTCTGTTTTATCAAAAGTCAACTATATTTCTACGCTTACTAATGATAAACCTGTGATGATTATGGAAACGGGATATACTGCTGGTCCAGAGGAGTTAGGTTATTCTGAGGAGAATCAAAAAATATTTGTCCAAGAGATTTATTCCAGAATAAATGAATATAATGGTTGTGGTATCACCTATTTTAAACATACTACAACCGAAGAAACTGGAACTGCCATTTTTCCTTTTAGAAATTTTCGTGGATTGGTTAATGAAGAAGGAGAGGGGAAATTATCGTGGCACTTTTTAAGGGAATTTTTCTCAGGTAACTAGTTATGCTAATCGAAGATTAGAAATGAATAACTTTCTATTGGGGAATGTGCCGTGCCTCTGGCACTCGGATGTGAGAGCACTTGGAATATTTAATGCTACCAAGGTGTTGTCCCTCTGGGACTTTTCTACAAGACAAGCTCTAGAGGAGCGAAACATGGGTAGAAAAATTAAAGCTCCGTATAATCTTAAAGTCTCAGGGGGTTATCGTTTTCACACAAATAGTATTATAAAAATTTAAATGAGTAAAGTGCTGGTTTTGAAATTTAAAGGTGTCAGATTTCTGAACTTTTAGTTTAAAAATCCACTAAAATGGGTACTTTTTATTGTCCAATTATTCCTAGATTAACCATAAAGTCCATAAAACTGACTTCATTTATGCGAAAATCAATGCTTTACATATTTATAAAAACAT
>JBCCJE010000248.1:0-7189 GCA_039027925.1 Bacteroidota bacterium | reverse complement strand
TTCAGAAACCTGACACCTTTAAGATTCAAAACCAGCACTTTACACATTTAATTTTTCATAATGCTAATTGTGTGCAAACGATAGCCCAGAGAGACGGCACATTTCCAAATTTAGAACTGCTGAAATGCTTACTTCAATTTCACAAAGAAACAGGAGGATAAAATTTGCGCAGGAAAAGGTCAAGTTGACCATTGCCGCATATTAGTTTTTAATTTGTGGGGCCAGAAGGTATCTGATGCGCAAACCAACAGATTTGTCCCACTTCTATTTTCTGCGTTTAAGATCGTGCCTCTTCCAAAAACTGGGAAGGGGATTTGCCGTACTCTTTAGCGAACGTTCGAGAGAAATAATTAGGATCATTGAAACCTACATCGTAAGCGATTTCGGAGATATTCAAGTCCGTGGAGCGCATCAGGCTTTTGGCTTTTTGTAGCCTGATTAGTCGAATAAAATGAGAAGTCGTCTGACCAGAAAGTGCCTTCAATTTTCGGTGTACTTGCATCCTACTGAGATGTACTGCTTTGCAGAGTTGAGGAATCCCAAAACTAGGGTCATCCAGATTATCCTCTACTGCTTGTCGTAATTTTTGTAAAAAAGCATCCTCGATTTGTACTGCTTTTTCTTCGGAGGGAGGAAGTACTTCGAAGCCAGCCCAGCGCGCTTGAAGTTTTTTTCTAAGGGTTACTAATTTTTCTAACCGAATCAATAATTCTTTTTTGTTGAATGGTTTGGAGAGGTACGCATCCGCACCGCGCTCTAGCCCTTCGAGTTTGGATTGGATCTCGTTACGAGCGGTGAGTAGGATAATCGGAATGTGACTCGTTCTTTCATCATTTTTCAAAAGATTGCAAACCTCAAATCCATCCATGATCGGCATCATTACATCGCTGATGATGATGTCGGGAATGACCTCCGTTGCCGTTTCTACTCCAATTTTACCATTGGTAGCTATCCGCAAATTGTACAGCGGAGCTAAAATAGTTTTGAGGTAAGCAATGATGTCTTGGTTGTCTTCAATAATTAACAGGGTCGGCAACTCCTCCGTAGAAGTTTTTTGTGTGGATGCTACCTCCGCCATTTCTCCCTGTGACCAAATCGTGTAAGCGTCCACGGCTTGCTGAATGGAAGCAATTTTTGGGAATTCTTTTTCCGTAGGAGCATTGTTATTAATTGGAAGATTGACTTCAAAAGTCGTCCCTTGCCCAACGGTACTCGTTACTGAGATAGTGCCATGCAAAAGTTTTACTAGTTCTCGAACCAGCGAAAGCCCGATCCCCGTCCCGATTTGTTTTTGTAGTTCTTCGGTGGTCGCTTGAAAAAATCGGTCAAAAATATGAGGAACAGCTTCGGGTGGAATCCCTATCCCCGTGTCCGATACTTCTATTAATAATTTTTGGTGGCGGGTAACGTGGGTCACTACTTTGACCTCCCCGCCTTCGTCCGTAAATTTCAGGGCATTGGAAATTAAATTAGACACAATCTTTAGCATCTTGTCTTTATCAAAATCCATCATCAGCGTATCTACATCGGATGTAAAAACTAAATTGACCCGTTGGGCTTCCGCAAAATATACGAACGACTCAACTATTGAATTGAGATAGGCAATGATGTCACCCTGTATCCATTTGGTGGACATACTGCTAGATTCTAGCTTGGATAAATCCAACATCTGATTGATGAGGTGCAGCAGGTTTTTTCCATTGGAAGTAATCAGTCCCGTATGTCTTTTTAAAACTTCGGGAGCAATATCCTCACTTTTTTCGTTGATCTGATCGGATAAGCCCAAGATGACGGTCAGCGGCGTTCGGAACTCATGTGTGATGTTGGCGTACAGACGGGTTTTAAAATCATTGACATCTTTTAGGCGTTCAGCTTCTTGGTCTTTGGTTTGTAATTCGGACTGAAGTTCCCACCTTCCTTTGAGAAATCGGTAAATACCAAAAATAAGTAGTCCCAAAATTAACGTATATGCTCCGTAAGCCGTCGAGGTATCCCACCACGGAGGATGTACTTCTATTTTCAGACTCAACGGGTTAGGATTCCAATCCCCCTTGGCATCCATGGCTTTAACCCGAAGGACATAATTTCCTGCGGACAAATTACTGTACTGGACAGCATTAGATTTGGAGGGCGGCGAAAATACCAAATCCTTTCCTTCCAGTTTGTAGCTGTACCGAACTTCATCGAACGCGAGATAATCCGTCAAGGCAAAATTAAAAGTGTAATCTTTATCTTGATAATAAATATCGAGCTTAGGTGTGGCGGTGGTATGCCAAATTTCTTGGGTAGGTGTTAGTTGCCGATCTTGCTGTTTGACAAATGAGGTAAGCACAACTCTGGACTTCGACTGCTGACTTCGGTACGCCCGTAAAACCTCTTCGGGATAAAAGGCAATCACGCCATTCAATCCTCCGAGATACATTCTGCCATTTTTAGCTTGGTGAAATGAAATTCTGTTAAATTCATTATCGGGCAGTCCATCTCTCACAAAGAAATTGATAAACGATTTGTCTCGAATGTGAAATCTCGATAGCCCCAAGTCCGTTCCAATCCAAAGCGCCGAATCCCCTTCAGAGAGGATACTATTGATATTATCATTGGGTAATCCATCTTCCACCGAGTATCGCTCCGTGGTGTTTTTTTGAATATCCAAATGAAATAAACCTCCCGGCGTACCGATCCAAAGGGCTTGATTTTTATCTTCAAACAATACTCTTACAAAATTGCTTCTGAGGTTGGAATTGGAAGTCGAAAAACTTCTGACCACGCCTTTTTGATCATGGATTTTCAGTAATCCATTTTCATTCGTACCTACCCAAAAAATATGCTCCTCGTTGGACGGCAGCAAGTAGGTGATTTCTTCCGTCTCCAAGTCATCGGAAATTTTACTTAACTCTAAGCGATCTTTTACCTCGTTGTATTTCCACAAGTTTCCTTTCCTTCCTAACCACAGTTTTCCATTTTTATCAATCATCAAATTTCCGTTGTCAAAGTCTTCTGCGTAGGGCGCAGGTAAAACGGTGGAAACTTTTCCAGAAGAAAGATCAACCCTCTTGGAGGCGTTGGTCCACAATTGATTTTGAAAAACGAGTAAGTCAAAAGGGGTATTAAAATTTTTACGATTGGGAAGCAGTGGTCGAATGAGATTAGTTTGGGGATTCAGGACGTGGATGGAATTGTAATAGCTGAAGTAAATATTTCCATCAGCATCTTCGGCGATACCTCTGAACCTACAATTACCTCCGCCTTCACAAAATTCATCTCCCGAGGACATGTAGGTTTCAAAGAGCGGCTGTTGGTATTTTATTTTGAGCAGACCATTTCGGGTAGCCCCCCACAATATATTTGTTTGGTCTTTAAAAAGTTGAGTAATCGGGCTGGACACGAGTGTACTCAAATCGTACTGGTGCATCGCCTGTGATTGGTGCTCGTGATGAAAAATTGTAGTACCATTGTTACACCAAAAGACATCTCCGTTTTGGAGTGCAATCATTTTTAAATCATCGGTAGGAATAGAAGTATAGTTGGGTACAGGGTACGTGTGGAGAATTTTCCCAAAACCGTTCAGTTCTACGATTTCATTTCCTCTCAACTCAAAAGGATCGGCGAGGTTCGGTACGGTGTTTTTTTCCCAATCTTCTGCTTTTTGAGTTTTTGAATTTCCCGTAACCGTATTGAGACGAGTGATTTGATTTTCTGCTTGAAAAATCCAGAGGTTATTTTCTCTACCTTTTTTTAAATGAAGAATGGCGGCATCCGAAGGCAAGGTGATCGGTGTAAAGTACTGACCATCATACCTGTTTATACGGTAGGCAGTTGCGACCCAAATTAATCCTTGCTCATCTTGTTGGATGCCGATGATTTCGTTGGAAGCTAGCCCGTCGGCGCTAGTCAATAATTCACTCTGGATATTTTGCCCCCAAGAGAGACTGTACCCAAAGCAGGTGATCAAGATAAAACTGAATATTTTTTTAGCTGGCATGCGCTTAGTGGATTTCCTAAAAATCTCCGATTTTTTTACAATCAGAAAAATCTAATTTTTTTACAATCAGTCTTTGAGTTGAAATGCTTAGGGAAAAGCAAGATAGTTAATTCCTTTTTTTTAGAGAAATGAAAGTATTGGACTTCGGGGCAGGTGCTACGAATAATATTTTTTATAATAAAGCACTATTGAGGGATGGTTTCTTTTTATAATATTATTTTTTTTACTTATCATTGCTGCGTCAAACGTGAAAGGCTTTTATTTTTTATTAATTCCAATCATACAGGCAGCACTAGAATCTATACAGTGCATCTTACCTACTAAAATACCTATCTACGTCATCGTAATTTATCCCATAGCATATTTCGAGAGATGAATGTATCAATTCATAACATTTCGTCATTTATTTATTTGAAAATTTAATATTCTGATTTTCGATGCTTACTTTAGTGCACAACAACTTTTGGTTGGATACAATACGAATAAGATCAACTCAACAATCCTATTTCTTCACCCAAAATCTTTGGCTATGGATAAATTTCTCCCTGTTTTATTTTTGCTTACCATCGCTATTTCTTCTGTTACCGCACAAAACGAAGCTAACATTTGGTACTTCGGTCACAACGCAGGATTGGACTTCAATGGTGGCGACCCTGTTCCCTTGACGGATGGTGTCCTGAATACCGACGAAGGCTGCGCCAGTATTGCCGACGAGGATGGTGTCCTCTTATTTTATACCGACGGAACTTTCGTATGGAACAAAGAACACGAACAAATGCCCAATGGCGAGGGAATGCTTGGTCACAAATCCAGTACCCAATCTGGCGTTATTGTCCCTAAGCCCGGCGATCCCGATGTCTATTATATTTTTACGGTTGACTTTACTGCCAACCCCGGCGGTATCGCCTACTCCGAAGTGGACATGACACTCGATGGAGGTCTGGGAGATGTCACCACTAAAAATGTACAACTGATAACGCCTGCCTGTGAAAAAATCACCGCCGTGCAACACGCCAACCAACAAGACATTTGGGTAGTTGGGCACGCCTGGGAATCTGATCAGTACCTCGCTTGGTTGGTTACTCCCGCTGGTGTGAACACGAGTGCAGTCATCTCCTCGGTGGGTTCTTACATTGGCGATTCCGACTTTAACACCATTGGTTATTTGAAGGCGTCCGCCGAAGGCAACAGGATTGCCGCCGCCCACTGGTACGATATTAATCAGGTGGAGATTTTTGATTTTAATAATGAGACGGGCGTCCTAAGTAATCCTATTTACTTAGATGGATTTACGGGAAACGGTTGTTACGGAGTGGAGTTTGCGCCTTCCGAACCCATCCTTTACGTGTCCGAGAGAACTTATGGTGGGTATTTATATCAGTACGATTTGTCCAGTAATGACCAAATCGCCATCAATAATTCGAAACTTGAAATAGCATTTTTCACGGGTCGGTGGGGTGCCTTACAGTTGGGGCCCGACGGAAAAATGTACGTGTCTAAAAGAAATTCGGAGTACCTCGGCATTATTAACAAACCCGACATCCTAGGTGCAGGGTGTGAGTACGTGGACGAAGGCATTTACTTGGATGGACAATTGTCGTGGATTGGTTTGCCTTCATTTATCCAATCCTATTTTGTGTTAGCTAATTTTTCTTACGAAGGTATCTGCCCCGATAATCCTACGGTTTTCACCTTGGAGGTAGCCGACTCGGCTGTTGATTCTCTGCTTTGGAATTTTGGTGATCCAGCCTCGGGCGCAGCTAATTTTTCCACAGAACTTGATCCTACCCACACCTTTAGTGATTCAGGTACTTTTGAAGTGACACTAATTGTATTCAACGACGGGCTGTCTGATACCAATATTCAAGAGATTATCTTGGAGTATCCCTCCATTGACTTGGGTATGGATGTCACTTCTTGTCCCGATGTGATCAATACTTTGGATGCTTCCGCCTCGAATGGAGACTATCTCTGGTCGGATGGCTCTACTGATCCTACTTTGGACGTTACGGATGCGGGAACTTACTGGATAGAGGTAATGCTGGATGGTTGTCCAGCTACGGATACCATTGAGGTTATTCATCTGCCGGCGCCGAATGTTGATCTGGGAATGGATCCTACTATTTGTGAAGATACCACCTATACCTTCAACGGAACGACGGCCAACGCTGATGAATACGATTGGAGCAACGGAAGCCCCGATCCTATCATTACGGTAGCTACACCGGGAAATTACGCTCTGACAGTAACTTCAGTTAATGGCTGTACAGCGAGCGATGAGGCTCTGCTCACGGTGAATCCTTTACCTGTATTTAGCTTGGGTGCAGATCAGGAACTTTGTGAGGGAGATACTTACACGCTCGACGTGGGGCTAGGCAACAACAGTACCTACCTCTGGCAAGATAATTCTACTAGTCCTAATTATATAGTTACGCAAGGGGGGACTTACGTGGTGACGGTGACTACGGATGGCTGTAGCAGTCAGGACGTCGTGGAGATTTTTTCCACTACTCTACCCGAAGTGAACCTAGGAGAGGATACTTTGATTTGTATCGGAGAGCAAATTGACTACGATGTATATTGGGATGAGTTGACGACCTACGCTTGGCAGAATAACTCTAACTTACCTACCTTTTCGGTCACGCAACCCGGTATTTATTCGGTAGAGTTAACCAACGTCTGTGGTACGGTTGGCGATGAAATCATAGTAGATGAAAATGTTCCACCCGTCCCGTTATTTATTGGAAATGATACTACCCTGTGTATTGGAGATTCCTTCATGATTGATGCTACTAATTTTAACACCACACATTACCTGTGGCACGACGGCAGCAACGAACCTACTATCACGGTACAAGACCCCGGCTACTACGCCGTCACTTGGGCCAACAATTGTGGATTCGTTACCGAAGTAATTGAGGTAGAAAATAGAAGATGTGAATGTCCTGTTATATATCCCAATGCCTTCTCGCCCAACGGCGATGGCTGGAACGAAAAGTTCAATACGGTTTCCCCCTGTGCCTTTTATGATTATAATTTGAAAATATTTTCTCGCTGGGGAGAGCTGTTATTCGAGACCAATGATCCCTCGATAGATGCCGGTTGGGATGGTACGCTGAATGGTAAGGACGTAGGAGAAGGAGTTTATGTTTTTATCGTAGAATTTGAACACGAATTTGATCGGGGTCGAGTGACAGGGGATGTGAC
>JBCCJE010000247.1:0-7202 GCA_039027925.1 Bacteroidota bacterium | reverse complement strand
GGCGTCAATTTGGGTGTTTAGTGACAATACTAGAATAAAAAATAATAACTTTTTCATATGGGCATAATTTATGCTTTTAATTGAATATCTCAGCCGATTGAATAACGCAAATTGGTTTTTCTAAATTGCAAAAATAAAAATCGCAGAGATCAATTTTATCTTCCCCGAAAATTCCCTCCACGTACACTACGTTGAAAAATTTCCCCTCCATTATATTTTTCGATTTCCCCTCCATTATTTGATGATTGTTTCATAAAATTACAAAAGGATATGCGCTTGCATTCATTTCTAAAGCTGCTATTGTCCTTGCCAATCTTACTTTTTGCGCTTTTGGCAAATGGACAAACCACTTTTACTTATCAATTTTCGGATGGTCAAGGAACAGCCTGTGCGCCGGCATCCGTCAATTTTTCTCCGCAAACCAATCTTTCCAATCCCAGTTATACGTGGCAGGTGAATGGTGTTACATTTTCACAGCAAAATGAACCGGTGAGAATTTTTCCAGTTGGAGGAGTTTATACCATCTGTGTGGAAGCACAAGATCCTATCGGAACGGTAGAAACCCATTGCGAGCAGATTTTCATTTTTGATCCACCGACAGTAGAATTGGTAAGTGACGTTGATTTGGGATGTAGTCCTTTGCTGGTCAATTTTACGCTGAACTCTAGTACACTGATTGATTCCATCATTTGGGATTTGGGGGACGGATCGGTTTTTAATGAAAGTGGTACGGGGCAGACCTCGATGATGTTGACGCATACCTTTACGAATGCTGGAAATTTTTCTCCGTTGGTAACGATTTTTGATGAGAACGGATGTAAGGTGACGACTTCATTGGCTTCGCCCGTGCAAGTGATTAATACTCCTCAACCTGCGTTTAATTCTGATGAGTCCATCGGATGTACCGTCCCGCATACCGTTAATTTTAACAATATAACTCCAATGAATGGAAACCTCAGTTTCCAATGGGATTTTGGAGTAAATAATCAAACTTCCACCGATGTCAATCCATCATTCACTTACGATAATCTAGGCTCTTACGATGTTACCCTGATTGTGACTAATGATGACACACAATGTTCTGATACCTTATTATTAGAGGATTTTGTAAACATCGGGGAATTTGGAGGATTTCAGTATGAGGTATTTGACAATGGAGATTGTAGCTCCACGGAGGTAGGTTTTAGTTTTTACAGCAGTGGGAATGTCCAATCGGTAAATTGGGATTTTGGAGATGGCAATACTTCCAATCAAATCAATCCCATTCATAATTATACTTTTTCTGGATGTTTTTTTCCATCCTTGACCATCGTGACTACGGATGGCTGTACCTATAATTCCACGGCTTCGGATTGTATTAATGTCAACGGGCCAGTGCTAGTGAACTATACAGTAGTAGGAGATACTGTCACTTGCGATGAGGTGAACGGAACAACAGTTTCTTTTTCGGGAAATTCGCTACAAGCCCAATCGTGGTTTTGGGATTTTGGGGGCTTAGGTACTTCGGATGAACAAAATCCAACTTTTACATTTACGGGCATTGGGTCTTATCCCGTGACACTGACGGTAACTTACTCGGATGGCTGTACCGAAAGCATTACAAATACAACTATCGAAATTGGGAGTATAGAAGCCGCTTTTAGTAGTGACGTTGAAGATGGATGTGAGGGACTAGAAGTGAATTTTACCAACGAAACTGATCCCGTTGACCCCATTATTTCTTACCAATGGGATTTCGACGGAGGTACGGGACTGAATACTTTAGAAAATCCAACGGTCGTATTTTCGAATGCAGGTACTTACGATATTACCTTGATCGTAGAGACCGTTTCGGGTTGTATTGATACTACGGTGATGGAAGATTTTATTGCGGTAGGGACACTGACGGGGCCTGGCTTTAGTGCCAATATGACGAATGCTTGCTTGGAAGATGATATTGAATTTACGAGTGATCCTAATCCATTGATTGATGAGTGGGAATGGAAATTTGGAGATGGAGGACAATCGGGAGAAGAGAATCCCGACCACGAATATCAGGATACTGGATTTTTTGAAGTGACGCTAATTACGTTTTACAATGGATGTTCGGATACTTTGGCGATAGAAGATTATATCTACATCAATGCGCCGAAGGCGGAATTCAGTTATTTGCAAGACTGTAATTCATTAGGGGAAATTCAATTTTTTGATGAATCAGCGGGTGCCGAAACTTGGGCTTGGGACTTCGGAGATGGAGGTACTGCCAATATCCCTAATCCGAGCCACTCCTACAGTAGCAACGGTGCTTATCTGGTTAGCTTGACCGTTACCAACGCAGCGTCGGGCTGTACGCATACCGAATTTCAGACCGTGAATGTGACCAATTCAGCACCAGAATTTACGTTAAGTGATTTGAATATTTGCATCGGAGATACGCTTTCGGTTATCAATAGCTCCACGGGAGCAGATTGTTACACATGGTCATTTCCGTTTGGGGTAGGAATGATTACGGATAGTTTTTGTGACGAAGATCCAGCATTTTATTTTCCAGCACCGGGAGCTTATACTGGTTTTTGTTTGACTATTTCGGATGGATCAAATTGTGTCAATACATTTTGCTTGCAGGATACTGTTTTTGTATCGGGCGTGATTGCGGATTTTAGCATTGATCCAAACGATGAAAATGGATGTGCTCCTGAGACTGTTTTGTTTAGTAATTCTTCTTATGGCGTAAATGGAGATGTGGAAAGTTATACGTGGGACTTCGGTGACGGATCGTTCGGCGTGGATGAAAATCCCTTCCACTTGTACTCGGAGAGTGGATACTTCTCGGTGTCTTTAGTAGCTGCCAATGAGTCTGGTTGTGTGGATAGCTTAACTGTTGATTCCCTAATTTTTATGGATAATGTAGCTCCATTTTTTATTCCGCAAATTTCAGACTGTACCAGTCAGGAAGTCAATTTTACAAATGGAACAACGGCTTACGATTTAAATGATTTGACGTACCTGTGGGAATTTGGAGATGGCAATACTTCAACCGATCCCAATCCGACTCATAACTTTGGTAGCGTAGGTACATACAATGTATGCCTGACTGCCTCCAACGCTTCTGGCTGTGTGGAGCAGTTTTGTGAAGATGTTGCTTTCCAACCCTTAATAGCAGAATTTGTGGCGGACGAAACTTACAAATCATGTCCAGAGCCGCCTTTGATTTCAAATTTCATGGATCAATCTACCAATGCCATTACTTGGTTTTGGGACTTCGGTGATGGTGGTACGTCATCTTTGCAAAATCCATCACACTCCTACAATCAAGTAGGAACGTACGATGTGTGCCTTACCGTGACCAATGTCTTGGGATGTGCAGAGACAATTTGTAAAACCGCCTACATAGAAGTAGCTGGGCCATCAGGAACAGTTACCGCTTCGCCACTTTCGGGATGTGCCGATCACGAGGTGGAGTTTATAGTTCAAAGTGAGAATGCTTTTCGCTACACGTGGGATTTTGGAGACGGAATCGTGATTGATACGCTGGCTAGTGGAAATACTGATACGATTAGTCATACTTATACGATCGGTGGAACATTTACGCCAGTAGTGCTAGTGGAGGATATTTCGGGATGTCAAGTGCCGATTACGGTGGAGCAAATTTTTGTAGAGGATTTATTTTCTGATTTTCTTTCCAATGTAAATGAGGTTTGCGCAGAGGCGCAAACGCCGATAGATTTTTTGGCAGCATTCAATGATCCTCCTGCCGTTATTTCCGTCAATTGGGAATTCCCTGGAAGTAATACGCCGACTGCGACGGGAGATACACCGGCAGGAATTGTTTACTCGACTCCTGGATATTACGATGTAATTGTCCACGTCAATACCACGTACTGCCAAACTACGGTTACAAAAGATAGTTTCATCTACGTACACGCACCACCCGTTACGGATTTTACCTACACACCGAGTATTATTTGTAATACGGAAACGGTGACATTCGAAAGCACCTCAACTGCTGATCCCGATACGGTGATAGCTTGGAATTGGACAATTGAAAACAATACATACACGGACTCAGTTATTTCCCATCAATTTACAAGTCCGGGCACTTATACCGTGACTTTAGAAACGATCTCGGATTTCGGTTGTGTTTCGAGTACCCAACAAACGATCACAGTAAATGAAATACCAACGGTCGAAGCGGGAGATGATGTCTTTATCTGTTTGCAGGAGACGGCTCCGCTGAATGCGAGTGTTCAGATTCAGGATCCCGTGACTTTTAGCTGGTCTCCGATCAATGATTTAAGTTGTGCAGATTGTCCTGATCCGATTGCTTCGCCTGCAGCTACTACGATGTACTACGTAACGGCAACTTCTAGCAGTGGATGTACTTCCGTTGATTCTGTTCAAGTGGAAGTCTCTACACTTCCGCAACCCGAAGTAATTATTTCACCAGATACCACAATATGCGAAGGGGAAAGTGTGACGATCTCCGCTGACTTGAACCAACAAACGAGTTCGTGGTCGTGGGACTCGGCATCGCCGGGATTGACTTGTTACACTTGTCCGACGCCCGCTGCGTCACCTACGGAAACAACGACCTACTACGTTACGATATTCACACCTGAAGGATGTTCGGCTTCCGATTCGCTTACGGTGACAGTTATCTCTTCCGAAGACTTAATAGATGGATCACCAGCCATTTGTTTTGGCGATTCTGTCCAACTTCAAATCGATGCAGGAACAAATGTCCTATGGCAACCAGCTACGGGATTGAGTTGTGCTGACTGTCCTAACCCAATGGCATCACCCGATAGTACGACCATCTACTCCGTAACGGCTTTGGTAGCTGGTCAATGTACGATCACCGACGAAATCACGGTAACGGTGGTAACAGATGATCTCATCGAAGCGGGCGAAGATCAAACAGTATGCGACGGAGATAGCATTACCCTGACAGGAAACTATCCGCCCGTAGGAACTTCCGAATGGGTTTTTAATGGAAATACCGTAGCTACCAATGAACCTACTCCGACCATCATGCCTACGGAAAATGGAGACTACATCTTGATAGTGGACGTCAATGGATGCGAGTTGCGAGATACGATGAGCGTAGAGATCATCGAAAGAGCGGAAATATTTGCGGAGGATATTATTATCTGCCAAGGAGATACTGCCTTCCTTACTGTGATGGGCGATGCCGATACTTATCTGTGGTTTGGAGCCGACGGATTGAGTGATCCAAACAGCGCAACTCCGTGGGTAATTCCTAATGAAACCACGACCTACCTCGTAGCAGGAGCACTCAATGGATGTACCTCTGATACCCTAGAGGTCAATGTGGAAGTAGTAGAAAATCCCGAAATAACAATGCCACCTGTTCAATTTTTTGATGATGGTGATCCGATCCAAGTAGAAGCGAGTGTAAGTGGTAATGGTAATTTGACTTACAGTTGGTCGCCCGCTACTGACTTGTCTTGTACTAATTGCTTAAATCCTACGGCTACCCTCGAAGATGATGCTACCTATACACTTACAGTAACTAATGAAACGGGCTGCTTGGATACAGCGTCCACTACTTTGAGGCGGGTGTTTATCTGCCACACGGGATTGATTCACGTACCGAATGCCTTCTCGCCCAATGATGATGGCAATAATGATCGCTTCAACGTGTGGAGTGATCTGGAGATTACTACTGTTAGAATTTACAATCGCTGGGGAGAACTTTTGTTTGAAGATAAGAGCGGACAGCAGGGTTGGGATGGAACTTACAAAGGAAAAAAATTAAACAGGGATGTGTTCATCTATTACATAGAGGCCTACTGTGAGTTCAATCGAAAAACCCTGGTCAAGACTGGGGATGTGACTTTGGTGAGGTGATTTTTTTAGTGATGAGAGATGAGTGATGACTGCCCCAAAGTCTTGGGAAGTTGTGAATCTTCGAAATATTTGAAGGTTTTGCTGCATCAGTAACTTTCAATCTGTAATTCTCCGAGGTATCGGGACAGGTATAATTTATAATTATAAAAGATTTTTTTGAATGAAAAATATTTGTAAAATCATTGTTGCAAGTTTTTTCTTTCTCCTATTTTTTGGGGAAAAGGTAAACGCACAAGACCCACATTTTTCGCAGTTTTATCACGCGCCAATGCACTTGAATCCGGGATTGACTGGGTTGATTCAGGGCGATATTAGGGCGGTGGCGAATTACCGATCTCAATGGGGAACTATTGCAACTCCATTTACGACGATGTCGGCTTCGGTAGATATGGCTATTTTAAATGGGCTTACCGAGAAAGATATTTTTGGTGGAGGACTATTGTTATTGAATGACGTGGCGGGAGAGGCGAAGTTGCGAAATACCTACGTTGGGGGATCGTTAGCCTATCATAAAAGTATGAATGGTAAGCGCAATCACTTCGTAGGATTAGGGGCACAGTACATGATGGTACAGCAGTCGGTTGATTTTACTCGGATGATTTTTGAAAGTCAGTTCAACGGAGAATTTTTTGATCCATCACAAGCAAGTGGTGAAAATTTTACAAACGGAACAATTACCTATTTTGATTTTAGTGCTGGTTTATCGTGGGGCTACCGTCAAGATCGGTTTAATAGCTACTATGCGGGGGTTGCAGTTTCCCACATCAATCAGCCTCGAGTGAGTATTTTTGACAACGATCAGGAATGGTTGTTCAGAAAATATACTATCTACGCAGGGGGTACTTTTAAGGTAAGCCGTAATGTGTCTTTGATTCCTCGGGGAATTTATCTTGTGCAGGGATCCTCTAGTCAACTCAACGTGGGGGCAATGGTCAAATTTAACGTGGGGAACAACCGAGGCGCCAACGATAAAACCGCAATATCGTTCGGAACGATGCACCGCTGGAAAGATGCACAAGTGATTATTATGAGGTACGATTACGAAAGAATGGGATTCAGCTTTAGCTACGATGTGAATATTTCAAAACTCAACATTCCTACCAAAGGACGGGGGGCAGTCGAGTTGGCTTTTATTTATACTGGGTTTGTCTATGATATGAATAATCACGATAAAATCATCTGTCCTAAA
Organism: Bacteroidota bacterium; assembly: GCA_039027925.1. GTDB lineage: Bacteria > Bacteroidota > Bacteroidia > Chitinophagales > Saprospiraceae > CAJQQY01. The sequence continues at coordinate 163 of JBCCJE010000247.1, read as the reverse complement.
TTTTGAACATAACTTTTCTACATATATTTTAAGTTACAAAACTTAATATTCTTTGTCATTTTATTAGACAAACAATCATCTTCTGCGCACTTCGATTTTCGGAGTGCGTTTTTTGTTTTTGGGAAAATTTATTTTTGATACCTTTAAATATATGTAGAAAAGT
>JBCCJE010000246.1:0-7213 GCA_039027925.1 Bacteroidota bacterium | reverse complement strand
TATTAGGTGGTTACTTTGGTTCCAGATTGATGTCTAATATCAGAGAAAAAAAGGGCTTTACGTATAATATTTTTTCTACCATTGATCCTATGTTTTACGATGGCTATTTCTACATCGGTACGGAGGTAGGCAACCAAGTCGTACAACCTACTTTGGATAGCATCTACGAGGAGTTTGAAAAAATGAAAAACGAACCCGTGGATGCCGAAGAAATGAAAATGGTGAAAAACTATTTGATGGGATTTTTCCTCACTAATTTGGATGGTGCTTTCAACGTAGCGGAGTTGGTGAAGACCTTAAAAGTGGAAAATTTACCAGATGGATTTTTCTCTAACTTGCTCCAAAGAATCCGTACGATCACGCCCGAAGAAATCATGAATTTATCCCAAAAATATTTGAAAAAAGAAAACATGTGGGAGGTCGTTGTGGGGGTCTGATATTTTCAGATTTACTCAATAAAACCCCCAATTTATTTAGGATGCTGCGATGTTTTTACCGAATGAGATATAAATATTTTTTTCTATCTTGCAGCAATTTTTGAAGAGGGTATTGCATCTTCTTTTGACTTCCCCCACAAAATCACAGCGAACGAAATATCGAAGAAAATATTGGCTTTCGGGGCAGTAAAATTTAATTCAAAAGACAGACAAAATTTTAAGTATAATCATAAATGAAATTTTTAAATTTTTTCACTCAAGAACTGGCTATTGATCTAGGCACGGCGAACACGCTGATTATCCAAGATGGCAATGTGGTAGTAGATGAGCCTTCCATCGTGGCACTGAATAGATCAACGGGAGAAACGATTGCGGTAGGGCGGAGAGCCATGCAGATGCACGAAAAAACACACGATAATATAAAGACGGTAAGACCGCTAAAGGATGGCGTGATTGCAGATTTTCAGGCGGCGGAAAGCATGATCGAAGGGATGATAAGTATGGCTGGAAAAAGAAAGAAATTTTTTACCCACATGAAAATGGTCATTTGTATTCCTTCGGGAATTACGGAAGTAGAGAAGCGGGCTGTTTTCGATTCCGCCGATCACGTGGACTCCAAGGAAACTTATTTGATTCACGAACCCATGGCTGCGGCGTTGGGTATTGGCTTGGATGTGGAAGAGCCCATCGGCAATATGATTATTGACATCGGTGGTGGTACTACGGAGATTGCAGTCATTGCGCTGTCGGGTATCGTGTGTGACCAATCCATTCGAATTGCGGGTGATGAATTCACCTCCGATATTATGAACTACATGAAGCGGCAGCACAATATTTTGATTGGAGAGCGTACCGCCGAGCAAATCAAAATTCACGTGGGTTCTGCTTTACACGAATTAGAAACTCCTCCCGAAGATTATCCCGTCAATGGTCGTGACTTGATGACGGGGATTCCCAAACAAATCTTCGTTGCCTACACCGAAATAGCGCACGCCTTGGATAAGTCCATCGGCAAAATTGAGGATGCGGTACTCCGAGCCTTGGAGACCACGCCCCCCGAACTAGCTTCTGATATTTACAAAACGGGATTGCACCTGACTGGCGGAGGAGCATTGTTACGTGGGCTGGACAAACGGATTGAATCAAAGACAAAACTTCCCGTGAGAGTGGCCGAAGATCCTCTACGAGCCGTAGTGAGAGGGACAGGAATCGCTTTGAAAAATTCAGATCGCTTTTCGTTTTTGATTGATAGAAAAAGCGTTTAACTCGGCTATTGTAAATCTGCTAGACTCATTTCAGCGTTGAACCATTCCTTAGGAATGGTACACTAATAAATTTACAATTTGTACGCAGTTATTTTTTCTTTATGCAAGGCGAAAAATGTAGGCGATGCAGGGTATCGGTAAGGCTTTTCAACGCAGCAGAAAGGAAAAAGAACAAGTAGAAAATGTGAATTTATTATTGAACCATTCCTTAGTATTATTTCTAAAAGAAAACTAAAGCAATCTTTGGATTGCCATTCCAGATGCAAAGACTGATTTCAATTTTTACGCGTAGTGGAGGGCTTCTGGTTTTTTTAGTTTTGGAAGCCATTTGCATCATGCTCGTTGTGACCTACAACAAGGAGCAGAGAGAAATTTATCGAAACTCCAAAAGCTTGTTAACCGATGGTATGACGAATAGATGGAGTGAGTTCTCGCAGTTCCTAAATATCTCTGCTGTAAATGATAGCCTAGCGGGAGAACTCGCAAAACTCCGAGCCGAACAAGACGAAGCTAAATTTCGGAATTTTATCCAAGCTGATTCTGTTAAAGACATTCGTAATAATTTCATTCAACAATACACTTACATTGCTGCTAGGGTAGTAGATAACACTACTAATCTTCCCAACAATTTTCTGATTTTAGACAAAGGTATCAGTCACGGAGTGGATGATCGGCTGGGTGTTTATGATGATAATGGTATCGTTGGGATAGTCGTTAGTGCCAATAAATATTATTCGAAGGTCATGTCTATTCTTCATCGGGATTCTAAGATAAGTGTTCAGATCGAACGCAACAAAGCCTTCGGAACTTTAGTTTGGGAAAATATTGCCAACCCCACCATCATGGAAATGAAGTACGTATCTGATCACCTTGATATCAGAGTGGGCGATCAGGTGGAGACGAGTGGGTTCTCTACCCATTTCCCTGAAAAAATACCCGTAGGAAAAGTTATAGAAGTTTCGGAGCAAAAAGATGGAAGTGGCTATCGAAAAATTAAAGTAAAAATCAGTAATGATCTCAATACGACGCGCTACGTTTACGTGGTGAAGAATTTACTGAAAGAAGCATTTATTGACATCAAAGAAGCGGAGGTCAATGAATAACACTATCCTTACACATGGGCTGCGGTTTGTTTTTTTAGTGTTGATTCAGGTACTGGTTTTCCGACAAATGACACTCGGCTGGAACAATTTTAATTTTGTACACGTCATCGTTTATCCTGTATTTATAGTGTTATTACCCATTCGTATTCCTAATCCAGCGCTTATTGCTTTGGGCTTTTTGATCGGAATCACGGTAGATTTATTTTACCAATCTCCCGGCGTTCATGCGAGTGCTACCACCTTAATAGCTTTTCTTCGGCCTAGTATTTTAAAATTGATGACGCCCCGAGGAGGATACAATATCAATCATAGCCCCAACATCGAGAGGTTTGGATTTACGTGGTTTGCTATTTTTTGTGGGGCGATGCTTATTATTCATTTGTTCTGGTATTTTATCATGAGTATCTTTACGCATGTCTATTGGTTGGAAATATTTTTGAGAGCCATTTTTAGTTTTATCGTTTCATTTATTATCATTTTGCTTTACGTCAGAATTTTTAACCCGAAGGAATAATTAATTTTTGAAACCGTCTATCGTCCAAAAATGAGTGATAGTTTAAAATATCGTCAGCGAGTTATACAAATTGTATTTTGTATTTCGGCTATTTTACTAATTGCTAAGGCCTTCCATCTCCAAGTGTGGGATGACTCTGCTCGGCAGTACGGCGAGGCCGCTACTTACAATACGAATATTCTTTATCCTTCGCGGGGATTGATCTATGATCAAAATGGCAAATTGTTGGTAAATAATAATGCCATGTTTGATCTGATGTTCACTTACAATCAGATTGATCCTAAAATGGATACCACCAAGTTCTGCAAACTTTTAAATATCTCTAAGGTAGATTTTGAAAAAAATACTAACAAAGATTGGAGTAGTGCTCGATATAGTAAACGCCAACCGACCACATTCCTCAAGAAAATATCTGCACAAACTTTTGCTCAATTTCAAGAACATTTATTTGAGTTTCCCGGCTTCTTTGTTCAGGTGAGAAATGTCAGATCTTATCCCTACAATTCGGGCGCGCACCTACTGGGCTACATCAGCGAGGTCAATCAGACTCAAATAGATAAAAGCGAAGGAAAATACGCAAGGGGTGACTACATCGGCGCCAGCGGATTAGAGTACCAATACGAAGCAGAACTGCGGGGCGCAAAAGGCCAACAATTAGTTTACAAGGATAATCTGGGACGAACCGTAGGTGCTTATCGAGGTGGCAAGGAAGATGAACCCGCCCAAGCTGGAAAAGATATTGTTAGCACGATTGATATTGATCTTCAAGCCTACGGCGAAAAATTAATGTCCAACAAGACGGGTAGCATCGTAGCCATTGAACCACGTACGGGAGAGATTCTGACCATGATTAGTATGCCCACTTACAATCCCAATATTTTGACCATCAACAGAAATCGGGGAGAGGCATTCAACAAATTATCCGCTGATTCGCTCCAACCATTTTTTGATCGAGCCGTCATGGCGCAATATCCTCCGGGGTCAATTTTTAAAACAGTCATGGGACTCGCGGCTATGGAAATGGGCGTGACTACCCCTGATCGTTACATCCCGTGCCCGGGTTATTTTAACAATAATGGTCGCCGCCAACGATGCCATCAGCATTCTCCAACGTACAATATAGAAATTGCGCTACAACATTCTTGCAATACTTATTTTTTCAATCTACTAAGAAATGTGGTAGATAAATATGGCTATAACAATCCTTCTGCGGGATTGGATACTTTGGCCAAACTTTGGAATAACTTCGGATTAGGTACTGAGCTAGGTGTTGATTATCCAAAAGAAGCCAAGGGAAATATTCCGACTTCCAAAGTTTACGATAGTATGTATCCTAAAAAAACGGGAAGTTGGCGATCGCCTACTATCACTTCTATCGGGATTGGTCAGGGGGAAATTCAACTGACAACACTACAGATGGCCAACCTCGCTGCTATCATTGCCAACAAAGGATGGTACCACAAACCACACCTCGGTAAAGGTATCTTGGTCAACGGTGAATTGGATCCTTTCCAAAAAGCAGAACCCATCTCTGCGGGAGTCAAAAGCGAATATTACTCACCCGTTATTGATGGTATGGAGCGCGCTGTTTCAATGGGTACGGCTACCATTGCTCAATTGCCGGGCGTGAGTATTTGTGGAAAAACTGGGACTTCACAAAATCCACAGGGAGATGATCATTCCGTATTCTTTGCATTTGCCCCTAAAGAAAATCCAAAGATTGCCGTTGCCGTTTACGTAGAGCACGGCGTGTGGGGGGCGAGGTACGCAGCGCCAATTGCGAGCCTGATGATCGAGCAGTATCTGAATGGATACATTTCGAGAGAGCGGTTAGAAAAAAAGATGATTGAGGCTGATTTGATTAAGGTGAATCCTTAGTGGGGATGTAATTAAGACCTTGCCTTTGCCGACAGGCAGGTGAAAGATTAGGAGGATACAAAGTTTGTGAGTTGGGGTATTTACTTGTTAGTGATGAGTTCAATTAAGACAAACTAATAAAAAACATCTTTCCCAAAACTTCAAAAAAAATTGTACAACCCTAACCCTAATGAATTAAAACTTTCCTTTTATTTCTAAAACCGATACTATGAAGATTACTTTTCCTTCCCTGCTTCCCATTTTATTATTTTTTTTGTTGGGAAAAACCACCCTCGCGCAGCCCCCTTCCGACAGCATTTCTACCATTGATTTACTTTTCATCGGAGACGTTATGGGGCATCGTCCACAGATCAAATCGGCCCAAGTCGTTAAAAATAAACAATACAATTACGAGCCTTGCTTTCAGTACGTCAAACCCATCGTGGAAAAAGCAGACCTCGCCATTGCCAACTTGGAAGTGACTCTGCCCGGCGAACCACCCTACGTTGGCTATCCCGCTTTTCGCAGCCCTGATGAGTTAGCCGCAGCCCTACGCAATGCTGGATTCGATGTACTCGTCACGGCCAACAACCACTCCAACGACTCCCGAAAAAAAGGAGTCATCCACACCATAGACGAAGCTCGCGCTAATGGTTTTTACCAAACAGGAACTTTCAAAAATATGGAAGAGCGAGCATTATTTTATCCGCTCTTAGTTTACAAAAATGATTTCAAATTGGTATTTCTAAATTACACTTACGGAACCAATTCCATCAAAACCCAACCGCCTACCTTCGTGAACTACATGGAAGAAGAATTGATGGAAAAAGATATGGAGGAAGCGCATCAATATCAGCCTGATGCCATCATTGTAGTCATGCACTGGGGCAAAGAATACCAACTACTAGAGAGCAAGAAGCAAAATCAGATCGCAAAAAAACTTTTCGATTGGGGCGCAGATTTGATTATTGGGATGCACCCGCACGTGGTTCAGCCCATTCGGGAAATGGAAATCCTACAATCGGATAGCACCTTCAAGAAAACGCTAGTGACGTACTCGCTCGGTAATTTTATTTCCAATCAAACCAAACCCAATACCGACGGTGGTTTAATGTTTGAGATCACTTTGGAAAAAAATAAAAAAACGAATCAAGTCACTCTTGGCGCACATCACTACATTCCTATCTGGCGATACATTCATCAGTTCTCTAAGCAAAAAAAGACCTACTACGCCGTCCCCATTTCGGCTTTTGAAAATGGTAATGAAAGTTGGTTGGATATGAGTAAAAAAAATATCAAAGCCATGAAAGCGTTCGCCACCACCACGAGGAATCATTTGAAAAAGTTTGACAGTTCCGAGCGAAAGATTAAACTTCAAGAACTGGGGGATGTTCCTAGGTTGGGGAAGGAAGAGAGACAGGGAGGAGAAAAATAATTTGAATCTAAAAATCAAAACGAGATAAATGAAAATTTCCTGCATCGTGGCAGTCGCTAAAAATAATGTCATCGGCAAAGACAACGACATCCCTTGGTACCTGCCTGCGGATTTGAAGTATTTTAAAAAAACAACTTTGAATCATCACATCATCATGGGTAGAAATTGTTACGAATCTATTGGAAAACCATTGCCTAAGCGAACTAATGTGATTCTCACCCGCAATCCTTTTTACACCGTTTCCAATTGTTATGTGACCCACTCACTAGAGGAGGCCCTACAACTCGCCGAAGACAACGCCGAAACGGAAGCCTTCATCATAGGGGGAGCACAGATTTACGAATTGGCAATGGATAAATGTGATACCCTCTACCTAACAGAAGTTGATCTGGAAGTGGAGGGAGATGTTTTTTTCCCAAAAATAAATTTTGACGAATGGGAACTCATCAGCGAGTCCACCCATCAAGCTGACGAAAAAAACGAACACGATTATACTTTTAAAGTATTTAAAAGAAAGTAGGCAAGCATTTCTCATTGAAATCGTCATTGAGACTGCTTATTGAAATTGCCCATCAAAATTGTCATTGTCATTGTCATTACCC
>JBCCJE010000245.1:0-7218 GCA_039027925.1 Bacteroidota bacterium | reverse complement strand
GAGTTTCCTAATTTGTCAGATGAATCAATAGCCAAAAAACTCGAAGTAGAAGTAGCCGTAGTCAAAAAAGTCCGAGCATCTTTGAAATCTTAATTCCCAAAAAATCGTATATCAAATAACTATATTCATTTCTGATAATTTTTTCTCATAGTTTGGTAGCCATTTCAAAACGCATACTATCTGAAAACTATGAAAAAAGACAAGCCACACGATAGCTTCTTCAAGCAAGTATTTACTCCAACTCATTTTCCCCAAATTTTACGCTACATGTTAACAAAGTAATAACTACCTGATTGTCAGTTGATTATAAGCTACGATCTATAAAACAAACGTTTACAAACGAATACAAACGTCATTACCCATCTATCCTACGACTATCCCTTGCACTTGCCCCTACCTTTGAACTATCAAACATTGAAACATTGTGTTACACGTATTTGAGGCGCAGCCAAAGGGTTGCGCACTTTTTTGAAAAATTCGCAACGCTAGCTTTCGGGTCTGTTACTGATACGGCATGAATTTCTGTGAAAATTATTTTTAACGACAACTTTTTATTTAAAACACTCGAAAAGCATCGGCAATCAAATTGGTCTCTGAGAGCTAGCGTTCTAAAAAAATCTGCCACATGGAAAATACGAATAATAGTTTTTACCAAAAAATCAAAGGCGCTACCTTACCCATAAATATCGTCGCATGGGCCAAGGGGTTTTTAAAATTAGTATTCATAGATTTTAACGTTTACACGAAACGAAACGAGCTATTTTTTCATAGTCAACCAACGCCACGAAAAAATAATACGAATGCAATAAAAGAAAACAGACTTCATCAGCAAGGAAAAATTATTTCAATTGAACCATCAAAAAAATTTAACAATATGAGTAATCTAAGAAATAGTGTCCGTCTAATAGGACGTTTGGGCAGCAATCCAGACTTCAAACAATTCGAAAGCGGAAGGTCTATCGCTAAAGTTTCTATCGCTACCAATGATATTTACAGAAATGAAAGAGGCGATAAAATCGTGGAGACCCAATGGCACAATCTAGTGGTTTGGGGAAAATACGCCGAGAGCTTCCACAAAATTTTAGCCAAGGGTGATGAAGTAGCCATCGAAGGCAAACTAACACATCGCTCGTACCAAGATGCCGAAGGCACTACTCGATACGTGACGGAGATTGTAGTTAACGAGTTTGTAAGATTGAGCAGTAGAGCTATCGCAGTACCACCACAGGTGGCATCGGCTTAACAACAAGGTTTCTTTTTAGTAATCCATAGCTATTCTTTTGAGTGGGTGCGATTCTGTTGAATCGTGCCTATTTTTTTTGAGGTAAGCAACCGATGGCAAAATTAACCTTGCTGCATTACATTTAATTCTAAAAATTAACGACTTTTGCGACTTTATTTTTAAACCTATAAAAAATCATTCTCATGATAAAAATACTTGTCAACGACGGAATCCACCCCGATGGAAAAGAATTGTTAGAAGATGCTGGTTTTGAGGTCGTCACCGAAAAAATCGCGCAGGATGACCTGCCCGCAGAGTTACCAAAATATGATGCTATCGTGGTGCGGAGTGCCACTAAAGTTCGCCAAGCCTTAATTGACCAATGTCCCAATCTTAAAGTTATCGCCCGTGGTGGTGTAGGGTTGGATAATATTGATGTGACCTACGCCCGTGAAAAAGGCATCCAAGTCATGAACACCCCTACCGCCTCTTCGCAAGCAGTTGCGGAGTTAGCATTTGGGCATATGTTTACCCTAGTACGATCTCTACACGACGCCAATCGCCAAATGCCTACCAAAGGAGATACAGAATTTAAAACCTTAAAAAAGGCTTACTCCAAAGGAACTCAACTCCGAGGGAAGACTCTAGGCATCTTTGGGTTTGGAAACATCGGACAGGAGACGGCAAGAATTGGAGTAGCTTTGGGGATGAAGGTATTGCCCGTTGATCCTATCGTTAACGAAACGGAGATTGGCGTCAATGTTTTTAATTCAGCTGATGTGAAATTGTCAGTAAAACTAAAAACCGTGAAGTTGGACGAAATGCTGAGCCATGCCGATGTCATCTCACTCCACGTACCATTTATCGGAAAGCCATTTTTCTCCACCGATGAATTTGCTAAAATGAAAGATGGAGTACTTCTGGTCAACTGTGCTAGAGGAGGTACGGTGGACGAAGCAGCCCTGCTAGCCGCTTTGGAAAGTGGAAAAGTAGCGGCGGCTGGTTTGGACGTTTTCGAAAGCGAACCCAATCCAAGAAAGGAACTATTGGAGCATCCAAGAGTCTCCCTATCTCCGCACATCGGAGCATCCACCCTAGAAGCTCAAGCAAACATCGGTAGAGAATTAGCAGATCAATTGATCGCTTTTTTCAATAAGTAGCGGAGTATTTTTCGATACGGAGTGATCTGTACTCTTTTAGATTTTTACTACAAAAACCCTAATCTATTTTAAAAATGAAAAAAGGAAAAAAAGCCTCGATCACTCCCTTGATCGGAGAAAAAGAGTATTTTGAAGGAATCGGTAAAATCCAATACGAAGGAAGAAAATCCGATAATCCATTTGCCTTCAAGTGGTATGATGAAAACCAGAAAGTCGCTGGAAAAACCATGAAGGATCATTTCAAATTTGCGATTGCTTATTGGCATACCTTCTGCGGAACAGGAGGTGATCCTTTTGGGGCATCTACGAAAAACTTTCCTTGGTTAAACGATAATGATCCCATCCAAAGAGCTATAGATAAGATGGATGCTGCATTTGAATTTATTACCAAGATTGGAGCACCATATTATTGTTTCCACGATGTAGATATGGTAGATGAGGGAGATACACTAGAGGAAACGAGAGAGCGGTTAGATGCCTTAACGGATTACGCTTTGGAAAAACAAAAAGCTTCAGGCGTTAAGTTGCTTTGGGGAACAGCCAATCTTTTTTCTCACCCTAGATACATGAATGGAGCTGCAACTAATCCTGACTTTGATGTAGTAGCCTACGCAGGTGGTCAAGTGAAAAATGCTCTCGATGCGACGATTAAATTAAAAGGAGAGAACTACGTATTTTGGGGAGGTCGAGAAGGTTATCTTTCTTTGATCAATACCAATATGAATAAGGAACTAAACAACCTAGCTCAATTTCTACATGCTGCTAAAGACTATGCAAGAAGCCAAGGATTCAAAGGAACGTTTTTCATTGAACCAAAGCCCTGCGAACCTTCGAAGCATCAGTACGATTACGATGCTGCTACGGTGATTGCTTTTTTGAGAGAGTATGATTTGATGGATGACTTTAAACTCAACTTGGAGTTTAACCACGCTACTCTAGCTGGTCATACAATGGCTCACGAAATGCAGGTAGCAGCCAATGCTGGTCTTCTAGGTAGTTTGGATGCCAACCGAGGAGATGAACAAAACGGCTGGGACACCGATCAATTTCCAAATGATATTTATGAGTTGACAGAGTGTATGTTGATATTTTTACAAGCAGGTGGACTGCAAGGTGGCGGGATCAATTTCGATGCAAAAACTCGAAGAAACTCTACCGACCTAGATGATATTTTTCATGCGCACATTGGCGGTATGGATATTTTTGCAAGAGCATTGTTAGTAGCTAATGATGTTTTGCAAGAGTCCAAATACAAAGACTTACTGAAAGCGAGATATGCCTCTTTTTCCAAGGGGAAGGGAGCTAAATTTGCTAAGGGGAAACTATCCTTAGAGGACTTATCCAAAATTGCCATAAAAAAAGGGCAGCCTACCCAAAGAAGCGGCAAGCAGGAATTATTCGAAAATATCATTAATCAGTATATTTAGTTTTAGAAGAGAGAGGAGGGAAGTGAGAAGTGGTGAGTGATGAGAAGTAATGCTTCTTTTCCATCCTTTTCCCTATTCTCTCCTCCCACTTCTCGCCTCTCAAAAAATTGCAAAACGAAAAACCAACTCCGATGGAACAACTGGATTACATCACCCTGTCCCTCTATTTTGTTCTATTGCTTGCCGTCGCTTGGTGGGTGATTCGACAAGAAAATAAAAACACCGAAGATTATTTTTTAGCTGGAAGAAATGTTGGCTGGTTTGTCATCGGTGCTTCAATTTTTGCTTCAAATATTGGTTCAGAACACGTGGTAGGATTAGCAGGGACAGGAGCAAAATCAGGGATGCCGATGGCGCATTATGAATTACATGCTTGGATTGTATTACTGCTCGGCTGGCTATTTTTACCCTTCTATATGAGGGCAGATGTATTTACTATGCCTGAGTTTTTGGAAAAAAGATTCGATAGTCGCTCTCGTTGGTTTCTTTCTATTTTCTCCATTATTGGCTACGTCTTAACTAAAGTTTCGGTGACGATCTACGCAGGTGGAATTGTTGTAGCAGCATTGTTAGATATTCCATTTTTGTACGGTGCGTTGGGTACGGTGGTGATTACTGGAATTTATACTGTCATCGGAGGGATGCGAGCGGTAGTTTACACGGAAGCCATGCAAACTATGATTTTAATTCTAGGATCGCTGATGATTACTAATTATGGATATACGGCAATTGGTGGCTTTGATGAATTAAGAGCTACAGTTGGAAGTAATCATTTCAACATGTGGCGACCAGCAACCGACCCTGATTTTCCCTGGACGGGCATGTTATTCGGAGGAACGATTGTAGGGATTTGGTACTGGTGTACCGACCAATACATCGTACAAAGAACACTTTCCGCAGCCAATATTCAAGTAGGACGGAGGGGAGCTATCTTTGGTGCTTACCTAAAAATTCTCCCCATCTTCATTTTTCTAATTCCCGGTATCATTGCCTTTGGTTTAAAACAAAAAGGATTATTAGCGTACGACAAAAGTGATGAAGTATTTCCCGCTATGGTTCAACAATTATTGCCTACTGGATTAAAAGGTTTAGTTGCTGGTGGATTGATGGCGGCATTGATGAGTTCCTTAGCTTCGGTTTTTAACAGTAGTTCTACACTTTTTACAGTTGATATTTTCAAAAAGATGTATCCTGATACTTCTGAGAAAAGACTATTAAACATTGGTAGGGTAGCTACTGCTATAGTCGTAGTACTGGGAATACTTTGGATTCCGATTATGCAAAAAATAGGAGGAGGAGTTCTATATCAATATCTACAAAATATACAGGCCTACATTGCGCCTCCGATCACTTGTGTATTTGTTTTAGGCATACTTTGGAAGCGGGTCAATGCGCAAGGAGCCATCGCTACTTTATCATTTGGATTGGTGATGGGAACGCTTCGAATTATTGCAGAGTTGACGACCACCGAGGCAAGTACAGGAGCGTGGGCTACTTTTGCTCAGATCAATTTTGCGCATATGGCGATCATTATGTTTGTGCTTTGTGTGGTGGTTTGCATAGCAGTAAGTTTGGCTACACCCGCACAGAGCGAAGCTCAGATTTCAGGATTGAGTTACGGAACATTGACGGCTGAACATAGAGCTATGAACAAAGGAAGTTATGGACTGATTGATGTGGTGGCTTCGGTGTTTTTAGTAGTAGTGGTGATTGGAGTATTGGCTTATTTTACGGGGTGACTTAGAGGAATTGAAAACTATATAGCTTTTCGTATTTTTATGGGAAAATAAAGGAAATGCAACAAAGAAAACATATTCGATTCGATTGGGCAATAAAACGTCTTTTAAGGCAAAAGGCAAACTTTGGAATTCTGGAAGGATTTTTAAGTGAACTGCTGAAAGAAGATATTGAAATTGTTGAAATTTTAGATAGCGAAAGCAACAAGGAGACAGAAGAAGATAAGTTCAACAGGGTTGATATTTTGGTAAAAGATAAGAAGGGAGAATTAATAATTATTGAGGTTCAAAATTCCTATGCCCTTGATTATTTCATGCGCATTCTGTTTGGTATATCTAAAGCGATAATCGAACACATGAAAGAGGGAGATACCTACTCAAAAGTAAAGAAAGTTATTTCTGTCAATATTGTGTATTTCGAATTGGGGCATGGAAATGATTACGTTTACAGGGGAACAACCAATTTCAAAGGCATTCATGACAATCAACCTTTGGAATTAACCCCTGCTCAAAAAAAGATGTTTAAGAAAGAAAAAGTAGAGGATGTGTATCCAGAAATCTTCCTTATCAAGGTAAACAAGTTTGATGGTAAAGCAAAAAATACGCTGGATGAATGGATTTACTTTTTAAAGAATAGCGAAATCAAACAAGAGTTTTCAGCAAAGGGAATCAAAGAAGCGGATAAGGTTTTGAAACGGGCAAATATGTCTGATAAGGAAAGAAGGGAATACCAAAGATTTGTTGAGGTGCTTTCAGATAGAGCAAGTATTGCCGAGACAATTGAGTTTGAGGTAAGTTTGAAAGCATCGGAAATGGCAGAAGAAATGGCTGAAGAGATAGCCTCGAAAATGGTAGAAGAAAAAGTTGAAGGTGAAAAAAAAGAGATAGTGATAAATTTATTGAGATATGGAAATTTAACGGATGAACAAATTTCTGAAATCGCCCGAGTTCCTGTCCAATTTGTCAAAGGAATAAAAAAGGAAATCAAATAAAAAAAAAGGTGGGAAGTGAAAATCGGGCAGTCGTTAATTGCCAGAAAAAGCTTGAAAGAGCAGATTCACGGAATCATTTTGACAATTAAGACAGCTCAAATTTTAACGATTCCTCCTCCAAGGAAGAAGTGTATGTTGCCATGATAGATAAAAGCTGTGCGGATTGATTTCATCAAAATTTTTATTCATAAAAACGGTATAACCATAGTTAAAATGAAAATACATAATGCCAATTCCAATCATTGGTCTGACAGCAGGTGAAGAAGTATTCTTATCAAAATAATACAATCCATTAATTCCTATTTTTCCTCCAAATCCAAATACCCAGCCCCCTTTCCAGTAGCTTATTTTTGGGGCAATGATTTTTTCAAGAAGATTATATTCCGCTCCTAGTTGAATCACTTTTGCATTGCCACCCCCTTCTCCGTCATTTGATTTCATCTTTGCAATACTTAAACCTAGCGTCTGAGATTTGAATCCATGAATTTCAGGTGCTAGCATTAATAGCCTTGAATTAGTAAGCCATTTTCCTACTTGTATAGAGTAGTATCTACCTTCGGGTATTTCTGAAAATAATTCATGATTTTGTGAAAATAGAGGAATGGAAGTAAGTAAAATCAAAAGGGAAAATGATATTAGTTTTAGCAATTTTTTCATAGGTTGAGAAATAGTTTTTTAAAG
>JBCCJE010000244.1:0-7227 GCA_039027925.1 Bacteroidota bacterium | reverse complement strand
TTTTGGTTTTTTGCTTTTACAACTCACAAAAACAAATATTAATAGCAGTAAAAACCATTTGTATGAAGACATGAAAAAAATTATTGCTATTAATTTTTGTTTTTGTGAGTTGTAAAAGCAAAAAACCAAAAATACCCGTCACTCCCAAAGGTGCGATAGTTACCCCGATGGAGAAAGTTACTGAAGTGTTTCCTAAGAATATTATTTTGATGATCGGTGACGGAATGGGTTTGGCTCAAATTACCGCATCCATGTACCTCAACAAAAAAGGATCAAATCTCGAAAAATTTCCAGTAGTGGGTTTACAAAAAACATTTGCGGGAGACAACCTCGTTACCGATTCGGCGGCGGGCGCAACTGCCATTGCTTGTGGAGTGAAGACCTACGTCAATGCCATAGGCGTAGATATGGATACTGTTCCAGTCAAATCCATACTCGAACTCGCCGAAGAAAATGGATTAGCTACGGGCTTGTTGGTCACTTCGTCAATCGTTCACGGAACGCCCGGACCATTTTACGCTCACGTCGAGCACAGGGAGTTCAAAGAAGATATTGCGGCTGATCTTTTGGATGTTGAAATTGATTTTATCGTTGGCGGCGGAAAAGTTTTTTTTGAAAATAGACAAAAGGACGAGCGTGATCTCTACAAAGAATTAAAGAAAAAAGGCTATTACGTTTCTGATTATTTTAAGCAAGATATTTTGGAAATGAATATTTCGTCGAGAAAGAATTTTGCCTTTTTTACCTCCTACGAAGATCGTCCGCCGAGTGCTATGGCGGGTAGAGAATATTTACCGTATCTGGCTTACAAGGGGCCTCGATTTTTAAAAAAACGAAGTGAGAATGGTTTCTTTATGATGATAGAAGGTTCTCAAATAGATTGGGGAGGACACTCCAACGATCCCGAAATATTGATAGCAGAAATGGATGATTTTAACAAAGCGGTTGGGAATGTTTTAAAATTCGCAAAACGAGATAGGGAAACATTAGTCATCGTAACTGCCGATCACGAGTGTGGCGGTTTTTCTATCAATAATGGTTCTACTAGAGAAGCCTTGATTACCGCCTTTACTGGAAATGGACACACCGCAGATATGGTTCCTGTTTTTGCTTACGGACCTCAGTCAAAATTATTTCACGGTATATACGATAATACGGACATCTTTAAAAAAATGAAACAAGCCTTGCGCCTAGAATCCATAGAAGATAAAAAAGAAAACTGATTGCCAACAAAAGTCAACAATCAGTTTTGAATATAAATTAAATTAATAGGTGTTCTATCTGATAATGGAATCGCTCAGCGGAATCATATTCTTACTAAATTTTAAAACATTAATCTTAGTACAGAATAAATCAGTAAGACTCGCTGCCTCAATATCTAATTCCATCTCAATTCGCTCATCGTCTTTTCTATTTATTTTGATAAATTGAACTGGTGTATCGTCGCTTGGATGCAACACTAAGGAGACATCGTCGGTCACATCCCAAGTTCCAGTTTCGATCATTTCGGTTGCGCCTTGACCGTAGGTTTTGGTATAAGTCCCAGAGGTATCAAAATAAAACCTTACGAATGTTTCTTCCGCAACGACTAAGTCCGAACAATAGTGAACATTGTCTGCCACCTCGTAGGAAATATTGGTATAAACCCACTCTCCAGTTAAGGTACTCACCATTGCTTTTTTAGAGTCACTTGTACGGGTAGGGTCTCCACCGTGCGCAAAGCTGGCATTTAAATAAGAGGCTAAAATTAGGGCAATAAATAATAACTTTTTCATTATAAGTTTTCTTTTAAATGGTCTGAAAGTGTATATAATATGTAGTTGTTTTTTTATGGACACCAAGTTAAGTTTGTTAGTTGCAACGTGGTGGTTTTGCTCGACATTCCTAGAAGATTTTTCGATGAATGTTTGTTAAATTCCTTAACGCCTTGTATTTGGAAAAAGTTCGAGTTTTTTAAAATATAATTCTGTATGCAATAAATTTTGAGACGCAAACTTATATTAAATATCGTTCTATTCCTATAAATAGAATAAAATTTTACAAAAAGTTAACTTTAGGTTTTGAAAATCTAAAAATATGGAGCTAGAATCTAACTAAAGATTTAACCACCCCTTAACAACTATAGTACTTCTGATTTTGTAAAAGGTAACGGGGAGAATGTAAAAAAGAGACGAAATGCAGCGATAGGATGTTACAGTGTTTTTTGAGAATTTGAGGTTTTAAACATCAGTTAAATCGATCAGGATTCAAACTTGTGTCCATCACTTCGGGCTGCTCATCAGAGATAATTTGAGCTACAATTTTTCCAGTCCCTGCGCCGAGACTCATACCCACCATAGCGTGACCCGCTGCGACGGTTAGATTGTCATAATATTTTAATCTACCAAGGTAGGGCATGCCGTCGGGAGAGCAAGGTCGGAGTCCAGCCCAAGGTTCTGCTTTTTTAAAATCAGATAAATCAAATTCTGGAAAAAAATTGGGAATTGCATTCAGGATGCCCTGCACTCTTCGGGGATTGATGCGATGATTGATTCCAGCAATTTCTAATGTGCCCGCAAATCTTAAATCATCAGCCATCGGAGTGACGGCAACTTTTGCTTCGGAAAGCAAATACGGGTGAGATGGTTTTACCTTTGGATTTTTGACGGTTACGTTGTATCCCTTAGCAGCTTGGATGGGGATATTTATTTTTAAATTTTTAACTAAGCCCGGAGACCACGCGCCACTACAAATGACGTATTCGTCGGCGGAGAATGCCCCTCTTGAGGTGATTGCTTTTTTAATTTTTCTATTTTTAAAAACGAGCTGTTGGACTTCCGTTTCGAAGTGAATTTCGGAGCGGTCATTTTTATTCAAATCATCTCTAAGGCACTGCATGAATAGGTGAGGATACAAATGAGCATCTCCCGTAAAGTAAATCGCACCAGTTGCGTTCATTTTGATTTGGGGATCCATCGCCTGTACTTCGTCGGCAGAAAGTTCTTTTACGTCAATTCCAATTTTGTTAAGTAACTCCGCTTCGTGTTTTTGGGCTTGCGCTCCTTTTGGGGTTTGGTGCAAACTTATAAGTCCTTTTTCCTCGAAGGCAAATTCAAAATCTTTTTTCTTCGAAAACTCTTGGTATAACTTTTTACTCAGCCATCCGAGATCACGCAGTACAGTTTTGGTTTTATTTACGTGCTGCTCCGTGGAGTGTTTGTAGAATTTCCAGCCCCACGAAATCAAATCCCTATCCAGTTTGGGTTGGATGTAAAATGGACTTTCGGGATTGAACATCCACCGAATGCCTTTTGCGATCATCCCGGGTTGAGCCAAGGGAACGGCATGACTTGGACAGATGTATCCTGCGTTGCCAAAGGAAGCACCGTCTTTAAGTTTTCCTTTTTCTAAAAGGAGAACTTCGTGACCAGCTTCCCGCAAAAAATAAGCAGAGCACAAGCCCACCACTCCACCTCCAATGACGATTACTTTTTTCATTTTTTGAAAAATTTAGATGACTTGAAAACCGTGCGCGTAGGGATCATCGTCGTCAATGATGATGGTGTTGTATCCCGTTATTTTTGCCCAACCTTCGATACTCGGAACAATGGCTTCAAAATTCCCAACTTTTGTAACACTTTCCACACGTCCGATAAATTGACTACCAATGATGCTCTCGTGCACGAAAGTATCTCCTACTTTTAATTTTCCTTTGGCTGCCCATTGAGCCATTCGGGCCGAGGTGCCAGTACCGCAGGGCGACCGATCAATGGCTTTGTCCCCGTAAAAAACGGCGTTGCGTGCGTCCGCATTTTTAGCGATAGTTGCTCCTGTCCACAGTAGATGACTCAACCCACGAATCGTTTTGTTATCGGGATGAACAAAATTGTATTGCGCATTGATATTATCTCTTACAATGGGACTCCAGCGAATCAAATCCGCTGCGGTGAAATTTTGAATCCCAGAGAAATTTTCTTGCTCGTCAATTATCGCATAAAAGTTTCCGCCGTAGGCAACATCCATTTTTAACATCCCTAAATCAGGACATTCGATTTCAATATTTTCGGCAGCAAGGTAGGAAGGAATGTTGGTGAGTTTGACTGCTGTCACTTTTTGCCCTACGGTTCGGTAAGCTACTTTTACTAATCCAGCGGGTGTTTCCAAGCGGAGTTGTCCTTCCACTTTGGGAGTGACCAAGCCCTGTTCGAGTGCAATGGTAACTGTGCCGATGGTTCCGTGGCCACACATGGGAAGGCATCCGCTCGTTTCAATAAACAACACTCCTACATCATTTTGAGGATCAGCGGGTGGATACAAAATGCTCCCCGACATCAGGTCGTGCCCACGGGGTTCGAACATCAACCCCCTGCGAATCCAATCGTATGCTCTTAAAAAATGCTGCCGCTTTTCGCTCATATTTTTTCCTTCCAAATGAGGCCCTCCTCCCGCCACTACTCTCACCGGATTTCCACAGGTGTGGGCATCAACGCAGAAAAAAGTTTTTGTAGCCATTGGTTATTTCAGTTTTTCGTAAATCAATTTTGCGGCAGCTAAATCCTCCAAAGCGTAACCGACAGATTTGTAAAATGTGATTTTGTTTTTATTATTTTCTCTGTTGTTCTTTTGTCATAAACATTTTTTCGAGCTACTAATCGAAAGCTAATCAATGGCGGCATTAGTAAATTTTCCATTTACCGTCCTCCAAATACCCAATGTGTTTTCATCTTTTAATGCTAGCGGCAGTAAATTAGCTGTCCAATTTTGAAAAGCTACGGGACGAACAAATCTTTTGATAGCGGCTGTTCCCACCGAGGTAAATCGTCCATCGGTGGTAGCGGGAAAGGGACCTCCGTGGTGCATAGAATGACAAACCTCCACGCCCGTAGGTACATTGTTAAAAATAAGTCGTCCTGCCTTTTCCTTTAAGGCTTCGATTACCTCCAAGTAGTTGATGAACTCATCTTCCTCTCCCATCAGGGTAGCCGTCAGTTGTCCGTGCAAACTCCAAATTACCTCCATCAGTTCTTCCTGCGAATCACATTTCACCACCAAAGTAAAGGGACCGAAAACTTCACCCTGCATATTTTTATTTTTCAAAAAATCACTTGCACTTACCGAAGCTACGGTTGGTCGTCCCGTAGAATCGTTACCAGCCTTAGCGGAAATGCCTTCCAGTTGAACGCCATTTTTTTCCAATAATTTATTTTTTCCTGATTCGTAATTTTGGCAAATACCAGCATTCAGCATAGTGGACGGAACGATTTTATCAAAGCCATTTGCCATCGCTTGAATCAAACGATCAAGGTGATCGCCTGCCATTCCAATTAGCAATCCTGGATTAGTACAAAACTGACCCACCCCTAAATTGACGGAACTCACCAACTGGTTAGCCAATGCTTCGTTTCTTTTTGCTAATGCTTTGGGAAGTAGCACGACGGGATTGATGCTTCCCATTTCTGCAAAAACTGGAATGGGAATCGCCCGTTGGTTGGCAGTATCTAACAATGCTTTTCCGGCTCGGTAAGAACCCGTAAAAGCTACTGCCTTGGTCAAGGGATGCTTTGCCAAAGCCTGACCCAATTCCACTCCCGTTCCATTCAAAGAAGAGAAAACCCCATCGGGCATTTTGGTACGAAGCGCTGCTACTTGAATCGCACCCGCTACCATCGCATTAGTTCCCAAGTGTGACTCGTGCGCCTTTACGACGACTGGACAACCTGAAGCCAAAGCGGCGGCGGTGTCTCCACCCGCCGTTGAAAACGCTAAAGGAAAATTACTCGCCGTAAAAACCACCACGGGCCCAATGGGAATTAACATTTTGCGAATATCTTGTTTTGGTAAAGGCTGTCGGTCTGGAATAGCAGTATCAATACTTGCCTCTACCCACGAACCTTCTTCCACTAAATCTGCAAAAAGCTGAAGTTGATTGACTGTTCTGCTGCGCTCTCCGATCAGTCTTCCTTCGGGCAAACCAGACTCTTGCATTGCCCTTTGAATTAAGGCATCACCCAATTCCATGATGGCATCGGCAATTGCTCGTAGGAATTTTGCGCGCACACTTCCGTAGGTGTTTTTATAAGTTTTAAATGCTTCGGTTGCCTTTTGCATGGCTTCGTCAATTTCTGCCGAAGTAGCTTTGTGAAATTGTCCATCCAACGCCTTCATCAACGCAGGATTCATCGAGCGCATCGTTTCTTTTGCAATTTTCGAAACGCTAAAACCTATGATATTTCCTCTGGGTGGAATTGCTTTTTCCATTTTGTAGATGTTTTGTTTTTTTGTTATTCAACGCAAATAATTTAGGCTCATAATAAGAATTAGGTGGTTAGATAAATATCCTCCAAATCTCTGTTATCAGGAGCAAGAATTGTTTTGAAAAGGTCGCTAAGAACAGCTTTGCCTCTTCGACGAGTATTGAAAATAAGTTCAAAGAAACCATCTTCATCCTCATCTTGTGCATATTCCCCTGATGAATGGCAAACGGGTTTATGTTCATATCCCCATTGCTCAAGCTTGTTATAGATGTTATATTCGTCTGTGTAAATCAAGTTACCTTTAGTTAGTCACCATTTTTTCAATAATTGGTTGGATAGTATTTTGTTGAACATTTGGTAACAAATTAAGAACAAGTAATCCATTACGCTGAACCAAACCAAGTACAGGAGGTTTTTCTGTTGCTAAAGTACCTCTTCCTCTGGCACCTTTGAGGCGACGTGGACGAGCTGGATGCCTCGCCTTTATTATATTTCTAGGTTGTTCTTTATGTCCTGCAACTATATAAACTTCGTTTGCCTCAACTTCTTGTTCAAGTTGTATATCAGGTTTTTTTACAATTCCTTCTCGTAAAATGGTGGTCACACGTTGAGTAGTTGGTTCGCTTATTTCTAGTTCTTTAGAAATTTGTCTATTAGACAAATTCAACCCCATTAGATAAAGAACCAAAATCTAAACTTTGAGCGTCAGGTTACTATTCGAAAAGATAGTGTCCGTTATAAATAAATCATCGAAATTCTTTTGGCAGTCCTTTCATTGATGACGTTGTTTGTTTAGGTGATTCTCATCATGTTCGTTCCTTATGACTGATTTGCTAGAACATCTAGTACAACATACTCCTTCTGATCAGCGAATATCTCAAAGCAATTCATAATATTTTGCTTCATCCATCAATTTCAATGAATTTATCTGTATCTTTTTACAGACAAAATATGGGGTAATTTCTTATCTACCTAATTATTTATATGAGCCAAA
>JBCCJE010000243.1:0-7228 GCA_039027925.1 Bacteroidota bacterium | reverse complement strand
TTATGGGGTCAAATTTTTTATCGCTGTCCTCATGTGTTGGATGAGTCAGAAGTTGCTCAACAGTTTTAGGACAGCGATAAAAAATTTGACCCCATAAAGAATTGGGAATATGTTGAGGGATAGTCAAAGGCTTAGCCAAGCAAAACTTGCGGAGCTAAATTACAAGAGACATAATCCTCCAAGTGTGCTACTACAAAACGAATGCACACCATATACCTAAAAGGAGTGTTCAACTACGAACATCAAGAAGTTTGTTCATCAAAGCATAAGTGCGAAACAGTTATCTTACAAAATAATCACTTCTGAATAATCAACTGCTTCGACGTGATCGCATCGCCAATCCGAAAACTCAACAGGTAATGACCATTCGGATAGCCGCTTACGTTCATCTCTATCCATTCATTTCCAAAAACATTTCTCACGATCTGGGCTTGCAATTGCCTTCCATTCATAGTCCATAATGTTACTACGACGTCGCTACTTTTTGCCAAATTCATTTTGACATTAGCTACCGACCGAACGGGATTGGGCATAATTTCTACTTCGAATCCTTCGATATTGGCTACTCCTTCTACCGCAGTCACCAAACCCGCCCATCGGGCTTCGAACTCCTGTAGGAAAATATTGGCCACCGTAGCACTATGAATAATCAGCGTATTTTCATCATTGATATTTTCGGCACTTGCTGACCAATTGTGAGATCCCGTGATGACCATTGGATCAGAGGTAGGATTGGTAGCATCTACGATACCGTATTTGTGATGGATAGATCCATCAGCGGGGTGGTCTTTCACATCAAGATTGGCGGAGAGTACGTCAAAATCACTTCCAATGTCCGAAGTATTTTCAATGAGTCCCCTGACGTAGGCGCCGTTGGCATCAGCATCGAATAAGGCATCTCGCATGTCGTTCATGGTTAGGGTAAGCGTAGCAAACTCCAAGTCGGTCTCTGCCGTTTTTAGGGCATTCGAAATGGCATTCGTAGTATTGTCCGATGGAGAAAAATAACTTTCAACTAGCTCACCGCCAATGATAAAATTATGTGGGGTGTTGTCTTCCTTTTGATCACCCACCTTGACTCCAAAGATACTCGGGGTCGGACTATCCCCTCCCCACATTTCCTCAAACTCCAGCGTATAGGCCTTGGCTAATGATTGATCTTGGATAAACAAAATATTATTAAAATCATCGCCTAAGTTTTGGGAAGTCATATTCGCAGAACCAGACATCACCCAACAATCATTGACGGACGCCACATCTACCACCATAAATTTATTGTGCATCAAGGCGGCAGCATTTAGAGAAATATTATTGAAAATAGCTTCACCGTCCTGCAATGCACTGTTCAAAGTACCCGAGTTAGCGATGTACCGCACCTGTACTCCTCTGTTCACCGCATTGTTAAGTGCGGTCACGATGGGGATACGGTTGATATTATAAATGGCCATATCAATCGTATTTTGTGCATTGTCAATGTAGCTGATGATCTCCGCTTCCATTTGACCACCCGAGATGCCCACCGCATCTACGCCCGTGGAGAAAGAAGTATCCACCACGTTATTGAAGAAAATTTTCATTATACCCGTTGACTCCGATACCGTACTAAATACTCGAACCGCACTCTGAGCAGTCGTACTTCCATCTTCCGAAAAAACCTGTACGTAATAGAAGGTAGCGGGCGATAATCCAGAAAGGGATACGGCGTGTGTCAGGTTAGTTCCTCCCAAATTGATTTCGTTGGATAAATCATTGGGGGCTGTCCCGTAGCGAAGATTCGTACTCCCACTAAAATTGGAAGTCCACGAAATATCAAAACTTGTAGTAGTAATGTTATCCTGCCGAATATTGTCCACGAATTTGCCATCAATATCAGCCTCATCTCGGAGCAACAGTTGATAGCTTCCATTAAAGACAGAGACAATGCCCGTGAGATTGACGAGTGTTTCAGGAATTGTTTTTCCCACCAAAGGACTGCCACTACGAACAAAAATTTGAGAAAACTCACCGTTGGCTGTTATGCCAAAAGTTGTATTTCCCGTAAACTGCGCGCCACTCCCTGCGTCGGTAAAAATGACATTATTAATGGTGACTAACTCTGCTTCGGTATCTCCATTCAAACCATCAGGCGTCACCACCTGCGGCGTAGGTAGCGGATTTCCCGTAGAGTTAATCGTATGACTCAGGACATTGACGACTTGCAAGAGTCCATTAAAGTCCCCTATCTCCCCGACGATAGTAACCTCGTCGCCGGGATTGATACCACTAGAAATAGCAGGATCATAAAATGGTATTCCAGCCGTAGCATCTTGGATATACCGAATAGGACCAAGTTCATCACCATTTATCACAATTCCAGTAACGGATACCCCCAACCCCTGCGCGTAAGTTCGCGCCTCAGCAATGTTTGACTGCGCTACGATGAGATTGATTTGAAAAAATAAAAACAATACAATTGCAAAAATTTTGTTCATCACGTTTTTGTTGCGTAGGGGCAACCCTTGTGGTTGCCCAAAACCTCAAATCCCATTGGTCTCCCAAAAATATCGGTCACCCAAACCACATTAGTCACCCCCTACCGATTTAAAAAAAATAATTTCCCAAAAAAATATAAAGTCAGTCCTCAATTGACCACAGCCCATCCCAAAAAGTTAATTATCCCAAAGCCCCTTCTAACACTTCCAACAACACGCCCCATTAATAATTTTTTAAAAATTAATCGTCAAGCCGCTATTCCATCTTCTACCCTGCCCAAAATGAACAGAAGCCGATTGAGCATTAAACCCAAAATTATTAGACTCCACAAAATTGTCATTATTTCTAGCATCTGTAATATAAATTTCATCCAAGATATTTAAAACACTAAGCCGAATACTACATTTGAGTCTGTTGACCCTGAACCGATAGCCAGTATGAAAATCAAATAAATAATAATCTGGCATTTGCCAAGATTGTCTGCCAGCATCATCGCCCTGTAATGATTCGGGATCAAAGTTGGCGAAATTTTTTCCAAAGTAAGTACCTCGCAATTTCATGTAAAGTCCCTTGATGGGTTCTACCCTGATCATTCCTCCAAATTGCGTTTGTGCCGCATCACCTACCCGCACCCCTTTAGCATCAAAAGCATAAGTTGCACCATTAGGCAAGAGGGTCGTAGCGGAAGAGTTCCATCTCCAATCTCCTATCGAAGCTAAGCCTTCTACGGTTAGCATACTATTTAATTTAAAAGCAAAGTCTAGTTCAACTCCCATGTGTAATCCTTCAATACCAGAAATATTGACAGGAATTCTAGCGGATTCAGGATCAGTAGGGTCTTCCAAAACGGTAGGTAATCTATCGAGCGGCTTATTATTCCACACCGTGTAATAAGTGTTCAAATTAGCAGCAAAAATTCTACTTTTAAAACCATACCCTAATTCTACGGCATAGACTTCTTCGTTTTCAGTATTAGTAGCTTCTACTATTTTACCAGCTTCTTCGACTATTCCAATTTGTTCTCCCGTTATTTCATCAAAGACCACGATCCTTTCCGTGTAGAGTCGGTTGTTTACATTATTGTATCGAGGTGCCCGTGAAAAATAGCCTACATTAGCGAATAGATTTTGTTGCTTGTTAAAATTATAAACTGCTCCAGTTTTGACAGTAAAGGTAGGCTTCAAGATATATCCCAAACTTTGATTTTGGGGAGTTTCAGAATCTATGGTCAAGTTATTTGCTTCAGCGTATGCTAAAGTTGCAGCCGATGGATTTTCTACGGTGTACATCGTGTTGCCATCTACCACTACCCTTTCTAAGATATCAGCGTCACCATTTTCATTGTAGTAACCCACAAATCTTTTTTCTCCGTTGACCGTCACTTCCTTGTCCCAGAGGTAATCTACCATTTTGTAGCCAGTTACTGCAGTTGAGAAATTTAGAAATACACTCAATTTATCTTTGGTGTATTCCACCAATCCAAAAGTACCTGCCCATCTCACAAATCCATCGTAGTGATAGGAAAATATATCTCCTTCTTCTATCCTAGTTTCTCGATTTAAAACTCTGGAGTTTCGGTCGCTGTAAATAAATTCGCCCCCCAGCAAATCATAGGGCGTTCGGTAATGTTCGCCTCGGTACTGTCTTAAATCTATTCCGCCCGAAATCGTGATGTTCTTATCAACGTCGTACTTAAAGGTAGAAAGTAGCCCGTACCAAAAATGATTATTCACACTTGATCGAAGAAAAAAGTCGGATAGTCCTTCTTCTTTAAAAATGGAAGGCGTGACATTTTGCGCATACATTTTAGTCAAATCCATTTGCCCGTTCTCGTCGTATATTCTTCGATTAACCCTTGCCCCACCGCCATTACCAATGGACAAATACGCCACGTTGGAAAGGAAGAACTTATCGTTAGCCTGCCAAGAATGTCTAGCACTTATTTGTGGTTTGTGATAGTAATTCACGCTAGAGTTGGCAAATTCTCCATTTAAGTTTCCGTAATACTCGTTGTATCGCATTCCATTGTCGGCAAGGTTGGCCAATGGATCAATTTTATCCATTGGAACTCCCAACTCCAAAGCAATATCAGCATCGTACTTGGCAATAGCTTGTGTGAAAGGACGTTGACCGTGTTCTTGTGGTGCTCCAAATCCAGAAAAACTAAAGAGGTGTTTACCCATTTGCCGATCCAATCGTAAGTAGTAGAAATAGCCTTCGGTAAACGTTCCATCTACCCAACCGTCCCCTCGCTTGTAAGATCCGGCAATGGATAATCCCCATCCATTGATTCTGCCGGTAGTCAAACCAAAAGTGGATCGTAAGAATCCATTGTTTCCGTATTCTTGCCTAAAACTCCCGCCGGGCTTGGCATCAATCCCCTTAGTCAAAATATTGATAGTACCACCTACCGAAGGAATAGCCAACTTTGATGCACCTAGTCCTCGCTGCACTTGCATGGTTTTAGTCACTAGATCTAACCCAAACCAATTGGACCAAAAGACGCGACCATTTTCCATATCGTTGACCGGGATACCATCTAACATTACTGCTACATTTCTTTGATCAAATCCTCGAATGGTAATCCGAGCATCCCCATCACCTCCACCCGCCTGAGTGGCGTAAGCCCCAGGGGTAGAATTGAGGATCATTGGAATATCTTGTGCAGCAAGCTCTTCTTGTAGTTTTACCGTAGGAATGTTTGAAAAAGCAACTGGTGTTTTTCGCTCTAGCGCAATGTCAGCCACGACGTTGATTTGTTTTAAAATTTGTCCGCCTGACATTTTCAAATCAAAAATAACGTCCCTCTTTCCGACGATGGATATTTTGTGTACAGTCGTCTCGTAACCTACGTACGAAAATGTAATTTCATGTTCGCCTGTTGGTAAGGGTAAGACGTAACTTCCGTCGTAATCCGAAACTGTACCTCCCTCAGCGGAAAGAATATTTACACCTATTAGTTCTTCACCCGTTTCGGCATCTTTAATAATTCCCAAAATCTTGGCTTGAGAAAAAACTTGGAAAGAAGAGGACAGGAATAAAAAGAGGAAAATGTAGTTTTTCTTCATGTTGTTGAGTTGCTCAGAGTTTAGTTTGGAGACTAAACTGTGCGTTTTTTGAAAATAAACTGGTACGTTGGTTTGAAGCAGAATGGTTTACTGATTTAGCTCACTTCCTTAAATCGAAAAAGAAACTTAGAGGGTACTTGGAAATTGAATGTCGTCAACTTTAGGATTTTTTCCCACGAGCTGGTTTTAAATTTCTATTGTGGGTTCAATAAAATTAAAGAAAACTGTGAGGGGAATTTTGAAATTACCCTCACAGACTGCCATTCAATTGACAACATTCAATTGGAAATTACGCTCTAAGAAAACGAGATTCGGCTTCAAACTAATCTGTAGGAAAATAATGTAAAACTATTGTTTGATAAATTTTTGAACCGATTGCCTATCCCCATCGAAGAAAAGACTAATGACGTACATTCCAGTATCAAACTGACCTACGTTCAAATTTAATTTTTCATTGCCAGTCGTCCCTGCTCGCTCCACTAAGACTAGCTCTCCGAGTAGGTTGTAAATTTCGACCTTGTTAATAGCTTCATCAGCGGTCACTATCAGTTCGGCATTAGTAGGGTTTGGATAAATGGAAAATCCAACTTGGTTGATTTCGTTGGTACTGGTTACAAAGTCAGGATCACACTCACACCCGTGTTCGTTAGAGTCTCCAAAGTAATTTTTAAACCATACTTCGTACTGAGCGTACGCAAAGGTATCTTGCAAAGCGTGGGCTATTGGTCCAGTTCCTTCTTTTACACTAGACTTTCTGATCAAGGTTTTATCACGCGTGAGCCAACCACCACTAGCATCCACCCAAGCGTCATTATTAATCATATCTGGATTGCCGATCACTCCAATCACATCTAGGATGTTCGATCCATCGTTGGCAACGTCCAACCCCTTCACTAAGACCACGGCATCATTACCATTAAAGTACATTGCATTATTTACATTATAAACTGGGCAGAAAAAGCCATCTGCTTTACCTTCCAAATCTAAAAAATCTCTATACACATCGCCGTACAAATGTAAACCCGTAGAATCATACTGCACACAAAAAACGGTATCTCCATCCATATTTAAAATTGTATCACCAGTTAATCCGTCCGTGCAGTAATCATACAATTGGTAGCCATTCCAAACTGGAGTTTCAAAACCTGAGCCGAGCGAATCCCGCTTATCAAGTACTGCTAGAAAAGTTTCGTAAGGTTGAATCATTTCATCTGGAAGTTCTATTCCTTCGTAGATATTTCCGCCATTGGCGTAGCGCCCAATAGAATATGCTGACAAATTGATGGGACTGTTGGTTGGGTTGTAAATTTCCAATGCGCGGTTATTACCGTAACCTTCGATGTACTGAGAAATAAACAAATCACTACACTCCTGTGCATTTAAAAACAAAGTAGCCAACGAAAAAATGATGAGAGGTAAAATTTTTTTCATACGAAAATGATTATGTATTGGTTAATAAATATGAGTTCGACTGGGTAAGCTAATTAGGAGGTTTTCTGCCTTGTTTTGGTATGGTATCAGGCTTTTTGTATGTTCCACAAAAGTAATACAAAACTCACAAATCAAGATAAAGTATTTGTTAATTTTCGGAGAAATGTCTGCGAGAAAGGTGGACGCTCGCCCAAAGGCTGCGGGGATGAGAGGAGAGGTGATTGGTTCTGGTTCGCAGACTTTTTGTACTTTTTTTA
>JBCCJE010000242.1:0-7232 GCA_039027925.1 Bacteroidota bacterium | reverse complement strand
TAAATATTTAAAAAAAGAATTCGTGGGTCAGGAGGTAACTCCCGTAGCGAGGTGGAGTGTAGGGTGAATATATTTTGCGCTTAATATTTTACCCTCCAAAAAACAAAGCCACTTCAAAAAGAATTTGAAGTGGCTCTTATTTTCTTCATAGAATTAATAATTACCTATGAGAAATCAAAACAAAAAACAAACATTCTGTTCGTAAAGAACAGCAATGTAAACAAGAACTACTGCTACAACGTGACGATTTGTTTTTGTGCTGCTTACACCCACGAGGAATCATTCTAATTTTTTATTTTTATCGGACTTAATATTTACTTGTATCTATCGAGTAATAATATGTCTAAAAGATTTTTTCACCCTCACTAAAACTTACTCTCAAAATATGGATACTTACGGCAAAGGAACTTCGCTCAGCAAAATACTCCTGTACACCTTATTGATAGCAGTCTGTAGCTTGCTATTTTATAATTATTACAAAAACTCAGACTTTGGGAGTGGCGGCAGCTACACTTACACTAGCCCTAGTACGCCCAAAGAAATGCAGATCAAATATATCCCCGCCGAATATGAATATAACCTGGACGAAGACATTGCCCTAGCCGTACTGACCAATCCTAACCGATACCAAAGAGAGTTCAATGATCTGATTTATGATTTTAATTTGAGTATGCTCAATCACGTAGCCAATCGTATGGATTTAGTGGACTCCATCAAATTACTCATTGAGCCAGAGTACCAAAAACACCATCCCTACATGCGAGACATGTATTATAATGATTTCGTAAAAATCAGAGATACCACCGAAAACCTATACGAATCGTGGTACAATAATAATAACAACAGCGCAACCGAGGCCCTCAGAGAGGTAGCCTCCAACTACACTTGCTACCTCGTCAATCAGGTCATCATGAATACGATTATTTCCAAAGGAGGCACAATAGCGGGCGCAGGGGCAGGCGTGGATTCTCCCTGTATGATAGCCATGCGAGAAAGTCTTGCCCCCATGATAAATAGGCTAGAACAAAAAGCGGCGATCCTTGATTTTAGTTCTTCCCAGGGCATGATGGAAGAAAAAGTAGAGAAAGCCATTGCAGAATTAGCCACCATGGAGGTCAGAGACAGAAAAGGCCTAAACAAACAGCTACAAACCAAAATCTGGGGATACGCAGTGTCCTCTACTGACATCGAAGTATCTGCCATCAGCGTTTTGAAAGTAGGTTTTAAGATTGATAAGTACTTTGATATTTCGCTGGATTCAGGTCGGAAAAGAGTAACTGTGACGCTGCCTGATCCACAAATTTTGTCCCACGAAGTTTATCCCAAAGTGGATAAATTAGATGTGGGCTGGATGCGAGAAGTAAGCAATGATGATTTTAATAAAAACTTCAACATACTCCGTCGGGAGTTCAAAAGAGATGCCTTGGAAGATAATATCATGGATAAAGCCAAGGTACAAGCCGACGAACTGATGCACCTGATGCTCGAACCCATTGTGACTCAGTTGGGTAAGCGATACAAACTTTTGGTTCGATTTAAAAAACTCAAGAAATCTTTTGCCGAAGAAATGGAAGCATACGACGCAGAAGAGGCCAACCTAGAAGACTAGATGACTCTATGATCTATCTTTTGTTGGTAGAAAAAACAGCACAATTATTGCAAAATAGAAGATCGTAATGAACTTAAAGTTTTAAAAAGAGCAAGGAAGTTAGTCTCTGTTCTTTTGTCAAAATCTAAAAAAAGTACACTCGTAAAAAAGTACACCTTATTAATTACAGCATTTGAGTACGTTTGTCCACCCATCGGAAAATCTACTCGCGAAGTAGTTCAATTTATTCTCCCCTCATCTTAGATATAGAAATTGGAATCAACTGATAACTCCATAAATCTGCGATTAGGTCGAGAATTGTTTTTTTTTTTGCAGAAAAATTCGGACTGAAGTAATGGAGTTATTTCAATTTTCATAACAACAATTCACAGAAGTTAAAATAACCATTAGTGCGTTTCGAAAATTAACCATCCATGAACTTAAAAATAACTTACCTACTTGTCTTTCTATTTTCCTTCCAATTTTCCTTCGGACAAGGCATCGCCGAGTTCAAAGCCACCAACAGCGCCAAAGAATCCCTCCGCATCGCCGAGCGCATGCTCAATAAAGAACAATTCGAACTGGCTCTTAAACAATTTGAACATACGGTAAAAATCAAAGATGACTTTGCCGTTGCGCACCGACTACTGGGCAAAACTTATCTGCAACTGGGTAGGTACGAGGAAGCCATCAAGGCTTTTGAAACCAGTTTTGAACTGGACGATAAATTATCCAGAGCAGCTTTGTTCGAATGCGGAGAGGCTTATTTTAAACTGGCAGATCACGAGCTGGCCATGTATTTTTACAATCGGTACGAGCGTATGCAAGATCAAATCTACACCAATGTCAAAAAAGAATCGGGGCTTGAACTGACCTACGATCTGCTACTCGAAGAAAGAAAATTGAATTGTGAATACTTAGCTCAAATTGATAGAGCCAACGCTGGCGACCCTCCCGTCAACCTCGGAAAAAATATCAACTCCAAATACGATGAGTACCTCCCCACGATCACTAGCGATGGGCAAAAATTGGTTTTTACCAGAAAACAAAAAGGCTCGAATGAAGATATTTTTCAAAGTAGAAAAAATGAGACGGACTGGAATCAAGGGAAAGCCTACGGAAAAGATTTGAATACAGAATTTAATGAAGGTATGGCGAGGTTCGAGATGCACGGTAAGGCTTTCTATTTTTCGGGCTGCCTGCGAGAAGATACCAAAGGGGGATGCGATATTTATAAAGCGACGCTGATGGGCGAAGAAATCGTAGAAGTGAGCCGACTCGACGGTATGCTCAACTCCAGAGAATGGGATTCGCAACCTTCCGTTAGTTGTGATGGTAGCCAAATGTTTTTCACGAGTACACGGG
This sequence comes from Bacteroidota bacterium, assembly GCA_039027925.1. Taxonomy (GTDB): domain Bacteria; phylum Bacteroidota; class Bacteroidia; order Chitinophagales; family Saprospiraceae; genus CAJQQY01. Next base: position 4,279 of record JBCCJE010000242.1, on the reverse strand, counting down.
GCGGCGGTTTAGGTGGTGGAGATATTTATCTAAGTTCTCTACTACCCAACGGAGATTGGGGAGTACCTATTAACCTCGGCGGAGTTATTAATACTCCTGGAGATGAAGAAGCTCCTTTCATTGCCAATGATGGAAAAACACTCTACTTCACTTCCACGGGGCACGTCGGTCAGGGCGACGGAGATTTGTTTGTATCGAGATTTGTTGATGGCGCTTGGACTGCTCCCGTTAATTTGGGTTTTCCGATCAATTCTCCCGGAAAAGAAATTGGGATGTACGTACAAGGAAATGGAAAAACCGCCTACTTCGCTTCCGAGAGAATTGGTGGCACGGGCGGATTGGATATTTATACCTGCGAGCTCCCCGAAGAACTGCGCCCAATGCCCATGGTTCACTTGGAAGGTTACGTGACGGATAAAACTACGGGAGAACCCATTTCGACTAAAGTTTTAATCAGTAATGCCGAGGAGAAATTTCCAGTTACTACGGATGATGATGGTTGGTTTTTCCTCTGTGTCCCTGGCAATAAAGGTTACTCTTTCCAAATCAATGTCAAAGGATATGATTATTTTATAGATGCACAATTCCTTGATACCCAAGATAATACTTCCAATATCACCCACCAGTTTGAACTGACACCCAAGTCGGAAGCTAGAACAGTTGCTGTAAAAAAAGGCACTCCAATTCGAGAAAAACGAGTACAATTCTTTTTTGATATTGACTCCTACGAACTTACCGAAAAGGCTAAAAATGAATTGAAAGAGTTGTCCAAACTTTTGAATCGGGAAAAAGACTGGAAGGTAGAAGTAGTTGGCTACGCCGACCAAACGGGATCGGCCGACTACAATAAAAAACTATCAGAGAAAAGGGCAAAATCTATTGTCACTTTCCTCAGCAAGTATGGTGTTACCATAGATAAAGTAGTCAAAGCCGAGGGCAAAGGTTCGGTATCGAGCACTGCCTACGCTGGTAACGATAGCCAAAATCGGCGGGTAGATGTAGTGCTGAGAAAGTAGGAAAGGAGGTGCTCGGCTAACTGCGCTGGGGTAGCGTACATTTTAATTACGTTAAGTTGCCTTAAACCTGCTTCATCGAAAGTTGAATTCTTCCTCTTTTTAAATCCACCTCTAGTACTTTGACTTTTACTTCTTGATTAAGGCTCACGACTTCCGATGGATTTTTAATAAAACGATTGGCCATTTCGGAGATATGGACGAGGCCTCCTTGCTTGATGCCAATATCTATAAAAGCTCCAAAATTGGTGATGTTGTTGACCACCCCAGTTAAGATCATGCCAGGTTGGACATCTTCGATAGTTTTTATTTTTTGTGAAAATTCAATAGCCTTGGCACTTCCACGGGGATCGAGTCCCGGCTTTTCCAACTCCTTCAAAATATCAGTAAGCGTGGGCAAACCAATGTTTTCAGTAACGTATTTACGTAGATCAATTTGCTTACGCAATCCTTCATTATTGATAAGTTCGGCAACAGTACAATTTAAATCTTTCGCCATTTGCTTGACCACGGGATAGCTCTCGGGGTGTACCGCCGTATTATCCAACGGATTTTTAGCATCCCTGATCCGTAGAAATCCCGCTGCTTGCTCAAATGCCTTCTCCCCCATTCGCTTTACTTTTTTTAACTCCGAACGACTGTTGAATTGACCATTTTCCGTACGGTACTGGATGATGTTTTTAGCGAGCGTAGGCCCAAGCCCCGAAACGTAAGTCAGCAATGGTTGGCTCGCAGTATTGATATTAATCCCTACGCTGTTCACACAACTCTCTACGGTTCGATCCAAACTTTCTTTTAGCTTGCTTTGGTTGACATCATGCTGGTACTGCCCCACGCCGATGGACTTTGGATCTATTTTTACTAGCTCTGCCAAGGGATCCATGAGTCGTCTTCCGATAGACGCTGCCCCCCTCACCGTGATGTCGTAGTCGGGAAATTCTTCCCGCGCAACTTCAGATGCGGAATAAATGGAGGCACCACTTTCGTTGACCATAAAAACTTCCACCGAGCGATCATAATCCAATGACTGAAAAATGGAAAATGTCTCCCTACCCGCTGTTCCATTTCCTATCGCAATTGCATCAATTTTAAAGTCCGTTACCAAGTCTTGTACTTCGGTAATAGCAGATAATTTTTTGGATTGAGGTGGGTGAGGAAAGATGGTGGTGTATTTTAACAAATTGCCGCTTTCATTTAAAACAACAACTTTACATCCTGTCCGAAATCCCGGATCAATGGCAATTACCCTTTTCTGACCTAAAGGCGGAGACAATAATAATTGTCTTAAATTTTTGGTAAAAACCTCAATCGCTTCCTCGTCTGCCTTTTCTTTGGAGAGATTTCGAAACTCGGTTTCTATGCTTGGCTGCAATAATCTTTTGTAAGCATCCTGCAGCGCAGTTTTGACTTGTTGCGTAGCTGCCCCGTAACCGTCTAGTACTTCCCGCTCCAATCGGTACAGCGTATCCTCCGCATCGGGTGCTACATTTACCCGCAGAAAGCCCTCGTCCTCCCCTCGTCGGATGGCCAATAATCGGTGGGAAGGACATCTACTCAATGGCTCATCAAACTCAAAATAGTCTTTATACTTGGCGGCTTCTTCTTTTTTTCCTCGGGCTACCTTAGCGGTAATGTACGCTCCTTTTTCGAAAGCGTATCTCACCTTTGCTCTGATTTTAGCATCCTCATTTATTTTTTCTGCGATGATGTCTCTTGCTCCTTGCAGGGCATCTTCTACAGAGGTCACCTCATCTATCAGGTACTGACTTGCTAATTGTTCGACGTTGTGATTTCTCTGCGCAAAGATCACATCTGCGAGTGGTTCGAGCCCTTTTTCTCTGGCAGCGGAGGCGCGCGTTTTACGCTTGGGTTTATAAGGCAAGTAAATATCTTCTAGTACGGTAGCATCGTAGGTATCTTCTATTTTTCTTCGCAACTCATCTGTAAGTTTTCCCTGATCTTCAATTGTTTTTAGAATGGTCTCCTTACGTTTATCTATCTCTACCAACTTATCCAACTGCGTCTTGATACTAGCAATGGCCACCTCGTCGAGCGAGCCAGTCATTTCTTTTCGGTACCTCGCTATGAAGGGAATAGTAGCACCTTCCTCTAGGAGTTTAACGGTACTTCTGATTTTCTTTTCGGGTAGGTGAAGTTGGTTCGAAATTAAACTGATGTGCGTTGGGTTCATAGTATTTTTTTTGGAGGGCTAAGGTAACAATTGGAGTAGGGATTTTCCAAATAAAAAAAGCTGTCAGTAGAAAAAATTACTGACAGCTTCGCAAGATTGATTTTTTGTTTTTCTAACTATTTACCGTTGAGATAATCAAATAATTGGATTAAATCTTTTTCCTGCTTGATGTTGATATGATTACTAGATATAAAGTCGTCTGCCTCCTCTGTCAAATTTTTAAAGGCTTTCTTGATACTTGATCTTCTTGCCTTGAAGGGTTGAGCGATCTCTCCTTCTTTCTGTAAGTAGTAGGCACATTTGATTTTGTGCTTCCCACTTTTGCGGTGGGATTTGAGCAGTCTGACCTTTCCATCACTCAGCAACTCAAAATATCCATAGACCTTGTATTTTTTGGGTTCGTACTCGGCGGGGACGAAGGTGACTTTGCCTAGGCTAGAGTTGAATTGTATCTGCTTAACTTTAGAAGGATACAAGGCTTTTTCGGTTCCTAAATGAAGAATTTGCATTTCGTCGTCAGCTATTCGGTATCTGATTCTCGCTTGTATTTTCTGATCCGAAAAATCTACGAAAACACCATCCCGAAAGTCATTATCCAAGTACAATCTGCCCGATACATCGAGCGGAAAACTTTCTCTCGCTAAAAAATATAGTCTATTAGAATCATGCAAGCTAGTATCATTGTCGATTACGGAGACAGACATTTTTTTGTTAATACTTGCCGTGGGCATCTGTGCTGTTGCAGAAAACGCGCACGTGATGATAGTGAAGAGGATTAATAATTTTTGTTCCATTTTTAACTTGTTAATTGATGTTTACCTGTGATGAAAAGGAGGTTTCATCATCACAGTAGTTAGGAATAGTAATGTTTTTACAATAGATGATATGATAAAGGTGTGAGCTGACTTTATCATTTAGATTTAAAGGGAAATAAAAGTTACTTAATGGAGCTGGGCTGTAACCGATTTCTGGATCTAGTTAAATTTTATGCACTAAAAAAAATTTTAAAAGATTAATTTTGTAAAGTAAAAATCAGTTTTGGGAAGGTGATAACAATTTTGCTTTCTAATATTTT
>JBCCJE010000241.1:0-7239 GCA_039027925.1 Bacteroidota bacterium | reverse complement strand
TTATTTTTGATTCTATTCGGATAATTCCCAATTATGAAATCAATCCGCCCTTGCACATCGCCGAGCCTTATCTCGCAGAAAAAAGTTGGTTTGGTATCGAAACTCCCGACGGTATTTTGACGCCCAATGAATACATCGAAAAAAATTACACCAATACTTTCCTAGACATCTATACTGCCATTATTTATATATCGTGGATTCCGATTCCGCTCACCTTTTCGTTTTATCTTTTCTTTTCGAAGCAAAGGCAAAAGATGGTTCATTACTTATTTGGATTTCTGATGGTTAGCCAACTTGGATTGGTGGTGCAGTTTATTTATCCGGCCGCCCCTCCGTGGTACGTTGATCAATATGGTTTTGAGGAGCACCTCAGTATCCCCGGCAATCCTGGTAGGTTGATTGAGTTTGATAAATATTTTGGGACTTCGCTATTTGAAAGTATGTACGGATTGAATGCTAATGTTTTTGCTGCCATTCCTTCTTTACACTGTGCATTTCCCATTATTCTTATTTTTTTTAGTTGGAAATACCAACTGCGAGGATGGATGATACTCGGCATCGTGCTGATGTTAAGCACCTGGTTTTCAGCGGTTTATACTTATCATCATTATATCATAGATGTCATTTTGGGGGTACTGACGGCGCTGATGACCGTTTTAATTTATCGGCTATTGATGAAAACAAAAGTTAAGGATTGGTTGGATCGTTATGGTCAAGTGGTGAGCTAAATAAGCTATCTAAATATTATTTTCGAGCGAAAGAAAATAGTTCTTTTCAAAAAACAATTCAATAAAAAATTAAAAAATGATTAAAGAAGCAAATGGGAAATTAGGCATATTAATTCCTGGATTAGGAGCCGTAGCTACCACTTTTATAGCGGGAGTTATTGCGGTCAGAAAAGGATTATCTCAGCCCATCGGTGCCCTCACCCAAATGGGTACTATCCGAGTGGGAAAAAGAACCGAAAAGAGAAATCCAAAAATTAAAGATCTAGTGCCGCTAGCCAATCTCGACGATATTGTATTTGGAGGATGGGATTTATATACTGATAATGTTTACGAATCGGCGGTAAATGCCGAAGTGTTAGACAGGTATCTACTAGAGCAAATCCGACCCGAACTGGAAGCGATACAACCCATGAAAGCAGTTTTTCAGAAAGAATATGCGAATCGGCTCACGGGAACGCACATCAAATCCCAAACCAATAAAATGGAGTTGGCCGAAGCATTAATCGAGGATATTCAAAAATTTAAAGAAACCAATAATTGCGAAAGATTAGTGATGGTATGGTGTGGATCAACTGAAATCTACATCGAGGAAGGAGCAGTACATCAGACGATGGAATCGCTAGAGGCAGGGCTGCGAAATAATGATCCAAATATTCCACCGAGTATGATCTATGCCTACGCAGCGGTCAAATCGGGCGTGCCCTACGCCAACGGTAGCCCCAACCTTTCGTGTGATATTCCAGCCATCGTTGACTACGCTAAAAATAATAATGGCATTGTAGCGGGTAAGGATTTTAAAACGGGGCAGACCTTGATGAAAACTATCTTAGCACCCGGATTCAAGGCGAGATCGTTGGGGATTACCGGTTGGTTTTCTACTAATATTTTAGGTAATCGGGACGGAGAGGTCTTGGATGATCCCGCTAACTTCAAGACTAAGGAAGTTTCAAAATTGAGTGTGCTGGAGCAAATACTTGAACCCGAAAAACATCCCGAACTCTACAAAGATTTGTACCACAAGGTTCGTATCAATTACTACCCACCACGGGGAGATAACAAAGAAGGTTGGGATAACATTGACATTACGGGATGGTTGGGGTATCCGATGCAAATCAAAGTGGACTTCCTTTGTAGAGATTCTATTTTGGCTGCTCCCATCGTTTTGGATTTGGCTTTGTTTATGGATTTGGCCCAACGGGCAGGCATGAGTGGCATCCTAGAGTGGCTTTCTTTTTATTGGAAATCTCCGCAGGTGGGTGCAGGGCTTTATCCACAACATGATCTTTTTAAGCAGAAGGAAAAACTGTTTAATACTTTGAGGCACCTTGCGGGGGAGGATTTGATTACTCATTTGGGCTTGGATTATTACGAGGAGTAGGATTTTGTTTTTTCCTTAGAGCGTAATTTCCAATTACCCTCTAAGTTCTTTTTGAATCTTTTTTCTTTGAATCTTTTAATTCACGGGGTAATTTTGAAATTACCCCGTGAAGCAAACACACACTGCATCGCAAAGTTTCTGCATAAAATGATAGCGACTACTTTTGGCGCAGGTTACGCTCCCGTTGCGCCCGGCACGGCTGGAGCATTGGTTGGAATTGTTTTGTTAGGAGCTATCAAATATTTTTTTCCTCACCTCGAATATTTTTCTTACGAATTGCTATTGCTCATCGTCATCGTCACTTTCCTCGGCGTGTGGAGTACTGATGCTTTGGAGTCAGTATGGGGAAAAGATCCTTCAAGAGTAGTCGTGGATGAGTTGGTAGGAGTTTGGATTGCTTTACTTTGGATTCCGATCACTTGGCAAAATCTTCTAGCAGGATTTATTCTTTTTCGTTTTTTCGATATTGCTAAACCCTTGTATATCAGACGTTTAGAAAAAATAAACGGAGGGTGGGGAGTGATGCTAGATGATGTATTGGCGGGTATTTACGCTAATATTATTTTGCAAATTGTCTTAATTTTGTTCGGATGAAAAATGAACAACCTTTGGATGATCTTGATTCGTACTCCGCAGCCCCCTCTAAAAATACGTTGCCTCGCCTTTTTGTATCTGCTCAGATGGCTGCTTTGGCTGGTACGGTGATAGATTTTCTGACCGTGATTTTACTTACGGAATTGGTAGGGCTTTACTACGTCATTTCTAATGTAATTGGAGCTTTTTTCGGAGCGATCACTAATTTTTTGTTAGGGCGATTTTGGGTTTTTTCTGCTGCGCAAAAAAAAATTGTACCGCAAGCGTTTCGCTATTTTTTGGTTGCTACGGGAAGTATGATCTTAAATACCTTGGGACTTTACGGACTCACGGAACTGACACCGCTCAACTATATCGTTTCGAAAATAGTCGTAGCTATCGCCATAGCTTTTACGTTTAATTTTTTCCTCCAAAAAAATTTTGTGTACAGGTAAAAGTCACTATTATTCTTAATTCTTAATTCTTAATTCTTAATTCTTAATCCTCAATACTTATACCCCAATCCAATTCTAAAATTAGGCTTCATGTAATCTTCCGCTCCATCCATAATCATGGAGTATCCGAATTGATTGATAATTCTAAACCTACCAACCTTGATTCTTCCAATTATCGCAGGTTCGAGGACGACCACATTTTTGGTCACATCAGAAATAAATGAAGTGAGATCCTCTACGTAAGTCCCCCTCACTACGAGGCCCGCATCAATAAATCTATTTTCGTTACCTATGGCCACTTGGGCAAAATACCTACTTCTATCGGCATTCCAATTTCTGCCAATGCCCAAACTACCTTCCAATTTTATCTTCTTCAAATTAGGACTGTGGCCTATTTGCATTTCGGAATATTCGGTCATCTCGGCGGAGGATTGTATTCGGTGGGTTTCTATCCCTTGAACATCCCAAGTATTCAAATTAAGTGGATTGATGCTTAGGTTTTCGTTGTTGTAATCATGCTGTAATGAAAAAATAAACCGCCTGACTTGGTAGTTCACAGAGAAATCCAAGGCGTAATTATTGGTGCCTGCCTCTACCATAAACCTTTCGGTATCTGTGAAAAATGGAGATTTCACGGAGGTAGGATAATACAGTTGAGCTTGTAGGGAAATGCTGATAAAGGTAAAGAGTACTAGCGCAGTGGTGAGTTTTGTTACTTTTTTCATGTTTTATCTTTTTTACAAAGATAAGGAATGGTTCACTAATAAATTTACATTTTCTACTTGTTCTTTTTCCTTTCTACTGCGTTGAAAAGCCTCGTCGATACCCCGCATCGCCTGCATTTTTCGCCTTGTATAAAGAAAAAATGACTGCGCATAAAATATAAATCTATCAGTGTACCATTCCTAACCAATCATTTGTTCATTTTTGTTCTCTTACTTTTTAGGAATTTCTAATATAAAATTACAGCCCTCCTCCGCCTTGCTCTCTAGGTGAATTTTCCCACCGTGAAATTCTAGTATTTTTTTACAAATCCCTAAGCCAACACCCGAACCTTGATACTCTACTTGGGTATGCAATCTTTTAAAAATAGAAAACACGCGCTCTTGGTGTTCTTGTTCAATACCAATGCCGTTGTCTTTGACTTGAATGTAATGATGCTTCTTGTAGGATTGATATTTTACTTTTATGGTGGGTAGGTGGGAATCATTGTAGAGAATGCCGTTTTGAAAAAGTTCCTGAAATACTGTTTCCATCTGATCGGGATGTACAAATATTTCGGGTAATTCTCCTACCAGAAACTGTGCTTTCTTTTCTTGCTCTGATAAGTTAGTGATGACTTTGGCTACTATCTCGTTGAGGTCAGTCCATTGGTAATTAGCTTTATCCACCGATGTTCGGGAGAGTCGCAGAATGTCTTCGATCAATCGGTACATTTGGTCTGAACTGTTGGAGGCAAAAGTTAAGTAATCCTGTAAGTCTTGATCCTCGTGACCGCCAAGGCTTCGGCGGATGAGTCCCAAAAAACTTTTGATAGATCGAATCGGACTTTTGAGATCGTGCGAAGCTACGTAGGCAAATTTTTCGAGTTCTTTGTTGATGACTTCTAAGGCTTCGTTTTGGGTTTCGATGGATTTTTTATTCTTCTGTAGTAGCGTATTTTGCTTTTGGAGGGTAGAGAGTTTTTTATGTAAATCTTCTTCAATGTGTTCACTTACTGAGCTAAAGCGAAAAACTAAAAATAGCATGATACTTACAAGAAATAGATATTCTAACTTAGTTACCACATTGAAGCCAAGCGCACGCTCCCCCGCGTCGTACATTCCGAGTGCGTAAAATGAGTAGATGGCATAAAATAATAAAATGTACATCAAAAATATTTGATACATTTTATCAGAATCAAAGATGACTAGCCCAATGGTCAGTACCACGAATAGCACAGCGTGGTACATAGAAAAATCTGGAGCGTAGGCGTACAAGGCCAATCCTAAAATAGGGATTGCCCAACAAAAAAATAACTTAGTAAGGTGATAACGCCCAACGTAGTTCGCATAAAGGCAAAGGCACATCAATAATTGAAAACCCATCAGGATAGCACAAAGATCGAATCTTCTCAATGAAAGGGTCAGCGGTAGATGAACGAGTAGAGCTATAAAGACAATAATAATAAGTTCATTGAGTAGCCGCACCACGCGCCTATCGGAAGCCTTTCCTACTCCGTGAACACCAATATTGGTAATATTTTGCCAAAATAGACGCATGAATAATTATCCTAGTTTTTTTGGGGTATGGTGATTACGAATACAGTTCCCTGTCCCGTTTTGCTCTGAATTTCAATTTTTCCATCATAGTACGCTACTATTTTTTTGCAGATGGCTAGCCCTAGTCCCGACCCCTGATAGTCGGCGTTGGAGTGCAATCGTTCAAACATTTTGAAAATACGATCATAGTATTTTTCGGAAATGCCTAAGCCGTTATCTTGAAAATGTAAAACTATTGCTTCGCTCGTACTGTTATTTTTGATCGTTACGGTTGGCGTTTTGCTTTCGTTGTATTTCAGACCGTTTTCCGCTAAGTTTTGAAAAAGAATCATCATTTGGGTTTCATTGGCACGAATGGTCGGAAGATTTTCGTCAATGATGATTTGTCCATTTTTTTGCTCCATAATTTCTCGGAGATTTCTTCTGACGATCATCCCCGTACGATTCAAGTCCACCTGCTGTAGTTTTAATCCTTTTCGGTTAAGTCTTGAAAACTCCAAAGTATCCTCCACGAGATAGTGCATTTTCTTGGCGCTGTTGTGAGCCAACTCAAGGTACTCGTGAATATTTTGATCGGGATAGTGATTGAGTTTCCGTTTAATCAAATGCAAAAAATTGGTAATATTTCTGAGGGGTGTTTTCAGATCGTGGGAAGCGATGTAGGCAAAATTTTCTAATTCTTTATTACTCTTCTCTAGTGTCTGCTGCTGGCTCAAAATTTTTTGCTGATTTTGGGTCAGCATTTCGTTTTGGGTATTTAGATGATTCGATAAGTCCCGGAGTTGCCGAATGACCTTAGCTTTTGCTTTTGTAAATCTTGAAATGTAGATATAACCCAACACCACAATCCCTACAAAGCCCGCAAAAAGAAAAGTACCGCTGGACTGAAACTTTAATTCGGAAGGATAAAAATCATTATAAATATCGCCGTACAAATATAAAAGGACAACGTATAGGACAAATATGACGCGCTCAATTTGATTGGCCAAAAGTACCAATACTATGGCTGGAAATACTACGAAAAATAAATTGACGATAGGGATATTTCCCAAATTGAGCATCGCCAACAGCAAGAGGATAGGCAACAAAATGATGAAGCTAAACCTTACCGTTTTGATATATCCTAATTGATTGAGTAGGAGAAACAGTAGGTAAAAAATGATGCGATAGATGTAGGTCGTTCTTTCTAGCTGTAACCAAAAACTAAGGTAAAATGTAAACATCAACTCAATGAGAATCCCAACCAAAAAAGTATCATTGATGAGGCGAATACGCTCTTGTTCGAGTGGGTACTGGGTGGTATCCACTCCTAGATTTCTCAAAAAACTTACAGCTTTGGTTAGACTCTGTGTCACTTCTACAATTTTACTTCTTAGGTTACTACGGGTGTGGAATTTCAAAAAATATACCTAAAAATCATACGATATTTTGAGCTAAAGATTTGTATTAGTCCGAAGGGCGCATTTCACAAAACGACCGAGATCAATAAAGTCTCTTGCAATTAATTGGTAAAAGTCTTGTCATTGACTGAAGATGAAAAAGAATTTGACAGCCCGATGAAAGGAAAGTAAAATTGTGTTTTTAAATTTCTGGCTTTCTATTTTTTGTAAGTATTTAAAAAAGCTAGCGATTAAATCGTTTAGTTAATACTTAGGAATGGTTCAATAATAACTTTACATTTTCTACTTGTTCTTTTTTCCTTTCTGCTGCGTTGAAAAGCCTCGCTGATGCCCTGCATCGCCTGCGTTTTTCGCCTTGCATAAAGAAAAAATAACTGCGCATAAAATATCAATTTATTAATGTACCATTCCTAAGAATTATTCTTAACAATGGCTCGACAATTA
>JBCCJE010000240.1:0-7274 GCA_039027925.1 Bacteroidota bacterium | reverse complement strand
CCGAAATGATCTAATTTCAAAAATATTTCCCCTCATATTTGACCTCATCATCTCAATCATCAATAGCTGAAAGATGATGAATGTTATTTTTTCCCAATCATCTTGAAAAAATGGCGAACCACTCCGTTCGATTTTTAACGAAAATCTAATCATCAGATCATGAAGAAAATCACATTTACCTTTATCCTGTTTATAGCATTTATTTCCCTACGTGCCCAAAATGGTATCCAAGCCGTCAAAGGAATTATCATTGACCAACAATCAGAGATGCCGCTCATCGGTGCTACCATTCAGTTAGTTTCTGCTACCGAAACCATCGGAACTACTTCCGATATTGATGGCAACTTCCGATTGGAGGGCGTTCCAATTGGTCGGCAGGCTTTTCAAATTTCCTATTTAGGTTACGAAACCGTAACAATTCCTAACATCAACGTAACTGCTGGAAAAGAGGTCATCCTCGATGTACAACTTCAGGAATCCTTGGTCAAATTGAACGAGGTCGTCGTCGTCGCTTCTGCTAACAAAGACAAAGCTCAAAATGAACTAGCGACCATTTCGGCACGCCAATTTTCTATGGAAGAAGTGAATCGCTTTTCGGGTGGACGGAGTGATGTGGGCCGGTTGGCTGGAAATTTTGCGGGCGTAGCTACTGCTGATGATAGCCGTAATGATATTGTGATAAGAGGTAATTCTCCTACGGGGGTGCTTTGGCGTTTGGAGGGAATTCCGATTCCTTCGCCCAATCATTTTTCGACCATCGGGACTACGGGAGGCCCCGTGAGTGCGCTGAATCCTAATCTTTTGAAAAATTCGGATTTTATTACAAGTGCTTTTCCTTCCGAATATGGAGATGCTTTGTCGGGAGTTTTTGACATCGGATTGAGAAATGGCAACAAAGATCGGCACGAGTTTACGGCTCAAGTTGCGGCGGTCACGGGATTCGAGTTGATGGCAGAGGGACCGATGGCTAAAACCAACGGCGGCTCTTACTTGGTGGCAGGAAGGTATTCATTCGTAGGGATTGCACAGGCGGCAGGACTCGATATTGGTACCAACGCTGTTCCGAATTATTACGATCTTTCTTTTAAATTTAACTTAGGAAAAAGCCGATTGGGCAACTTTACCTTGTTCGGCATAGGCGGTCAGTCGGATATAGATTTTCTGAAAGACGAAGTGGATGAGACCGATTTGTTCGCTGCCGACGATGAGGACTCTCGTGCCGATTCCCGATTCGGAGTTTTGGGATTAAGGAATAATTACATCGTCAACAAAAAGACTTACGTGAGAACCGTTGCTGCCATTTCTACTACAGGAACAAAATTCACGAGAGATCGCTACTACAATTTGGATTTGGACACCGAGTTTACCGCACCTTTCGTCATAGCCGATGATGCCCTCACCAAATATTCCATTTCGAGTTTTGTCAATACTAAATTCAACGCCCGCCTGACCATGCGTGCAGGAGCATTGTTAGAATTAACAAATGTGGACATTACCAACGAGACGGCAGAGTTCGGTATTGATGCCGATAACGATGGTATTTTTGATTTGATTAATCAATATGATTTCGACGGGAATAGTACTTTGATTCAGCCCTTTGTCCAAACACAGTACAAAATCAACCGAGCAGTCACTCTGAATTTAGGATTGCACGGTCAATACCAAACTCTCAATGAGGACTTCGCTTTAGAGCCGCGCTTTGCCCTAAACTGGCAGGTAGCTCCCAAGCACACCGTTAATTTTGGTTACGGTCTGCACCATCAGTCGCAACCGCTACCTATCCAACTTTCTACCGAAACGGACGCTCAGGGTAACGTAATCGAAACCAATAAAGACCTTGGATTTTCGAGAAGTAACCACTTTGTGATTGGGTATGATTATAAAATCGCTTCGAGTTGGAGATCAAAGCTAGAAGTATATTATCAGTATTTGGATCAAATTCCAGTTGACCCTTTTTCGAGTTCTTTTTCTATGCTAAACGTGGGTGCTGACTTTGGATTTCCGAGAGGTAAAAATTTCCTAGTGAATGAAGGTACTGGCTTCAATACGGGAGTGGAATTGACGATTGAAAAATTCTTCAACCAAGGCTACTACGGCTTGTTCACGGCTTCTATTTTTGACTCCAAGTACGAAGGCAGCGATGGCATCGAAAGAAATACAGCCTTCAATAATCAATACGTATTTAACTTGTTATTCGGGAAAGAATGGCCAATCGGTAAGGAGGGCAGACACCGCTTGACCTTCGATACTAAGGTAACTACTGCGGGCGGAAGATTCTTCACGCCTGTGGATTTGGAGGCTTCGAGAGTCCAAGAGATTGAGATCAGAAGAGAGGATGAGGCTTTCAGTCAGCAGTACGCTTCCTACTTCCGTTGGGATGTAAAATTTGGCATGCAGTTCAATAGTTTGAAAAGAAAAATTTCGCAGGGTTTCTACTTTGATATTCAAAATGTTACGGATAATGAAAACATTTTCAGAAGTACCTATAATCGCCAAACGAACGAAGTGAACGACGTATTTCAAATTGGATTTTTTCCCAATTTCCTTTACAAAATAGAGTTCTAAGATCTAAGGGCTTGAAAAAGTGATGTGAGCGAATTACGATTACCATTCCGATAGGCAGAGAAAATAGGTTCTAACTACGGGGGCTTTCAAACTCTTTTAAACCAAAAAGAAAATTCCTTATATTTACGCCATTGAAGCAACACACCTTTAGCTCGGTGTATCATTTAAAATATTCTCAACTATGATTAGTTCATTTTGTGTGAAATCAATGGCCTCAATGGTGAATAAAATATTTTTCATTTTCATAATTATTTTTGTCAACAACTTCAAAGTATCTAGTCAAATCAAAGCGGTAACGGAGAGAGGAGATACCATTTATGTATATAATAACGGTACTTGGTCATTTGAAGAAGGAGAGCAGCCAGAAGCAGGGCAAGAGTTCAGCTTTTTGGAGGAAAAGCTCTTGATAGATACTATCCTCTCGGAGTTTACATTCAATCCTAAAGCTACTAAAGATGTGAAATCAGGTTTTGGATTTTTTAATATCAAATATGATAGCAAATCGTGGAAACGCATTCCTCCCGGTGAGTTGAACGATGAGGCCGAATTTGCCTTTCAAGGAAAATACAAAGATATCTACTGTATGGTGATTGCCGAAGAAATTGAAGTGGGTATGGAAAATCTCATCAAGATTGCTAGAAACATGATGAGAGAAAATGCGGGTGCTAATGTGAAAGAACTAAAAACAGAACTCCGAAACGTCAACGGAACACAAGTGATCAGAGGGGTGAGCGAAGTAAGTCTGAATGGCATCACTTTTATTTTTGATGGTTACTACTTTTCTAATAATAAAGGGTCAGTTCAATTCACGACTTGGACATCAACTAATCTTTACAAAAAATATGAACCCGAAATTCTAGACTTACTTAACGGGTTAGTGATTTCGCAGTAGTAAAAAATAAAACTAGAAGGGTGTTGTGGAAATCGCTTAGAACTCTTCGATCAATTTTTTCTTCATCGCTTGAAACTCTTCTTCGGAGATAACGCCTTTTTCCTTCAAGTCGCCTAATTCTTGCAATCTGGTGATGACATCTTTTTTGCCTTTATTTTCTACTTTAATTTTTTGCGCTTTGTCCATAGCTTCCTTTTGTTTCTCTTGATCCTTGCGGATTTTTTCGGCTACCTTTTTTCCCTTTTCAAATTTTTCACGGTACATCTTGCCTAGCCGCTCCGTATCAAAATCGAGAAAAGTACCTCCAGTTTCAAAGTGTTTTTTAAATACTTCACCGAGTGCGTAGGTAGATGCGCCCGATAAGACAGCCATTGTCACGCCGCCCATCACCGTACCGATACCCGGGATAAATTTGATGGCCGCTCTTGCACCCAGTCGAGCCAACCCCGAACTAGTCATGGAAGATATGACCGCTTTGCCTTCCGTTTCTTTAAAATCCACATCGTATAATTTACACATCTGCCGTACCATATCCAATTGGATAGCACTTACCGCAAAAAAGTCAGCAATGGGTACAGGAATCAATCCTGCCCCCATTGACCATACAATATGATTTCGAATAATTTTATCTGCACTTTCTGTTCGATTATCCATAATTTTTAAATTGAATTTTTTAAAAGTAACTAAATGCTCAAAGAATTTTTACTCCTCAATTTTTTCCCTAAAGGATTCGGGGCTGGCATCACTCTCTTTTCTCCAACAAATTGAAAACCCTCGAAGTAATAATTATGTTTTGAGCGTCTTATTTTTTCTCGACTACTTCGATACAACAACCGACTAAAGTAGCGTATGGTAGCTTTATGTATTGGATACTTTAAGATATTTAATACGTAAACCAATAGATTCGCCCCATTACCAATTCCAGTTTTGGCTCTTTTTTTTTTCTCTACAGGCTCTCGTGTACAATCAAATATTTTCCAAAAATTGCTCAAATCTTTTTCCGTAGGTCAAATAAATCTCGTACGCTTTTTCGGGATTAGTGTCTTGATCGTTGAGATGAAACACTTTGCCCACGTGTGGCTCAATGGCTACAAATCCCTCGTAGCCAGATTTTTTCAGATCAGAAAAAATTAAATCCAACTGGGCGTCACCCTCTCCCGCAAAAGTATATTCGGGTTCGCCGTCCTCTTTTTTCATAATGGCATCCTTTACGTGAACGTGGGCAATAGCGTGTTTGATTTTTTGATAAAATTCAAAAGGACGCTGCCAAGGGTGCGGTGCCGGTTGAGAGCGATCTCTTTGAAAAATGGGATTGCCTGTATCAAAAACCAATCTTAAATCTGGTACTTCCTCAATCAGTCGCAGGGTATGATCCGCCGAAAAACCGCCCCAATTCATACAGTTTTCGTGGAGGGCTTCCAAGCCGGCGTCTTTGAAACGAGCGGTGATGGCTCGGAGTCTTTTGAATCGTTCTTGCTCTAGCTGATCGTCTCCCCATTTTTTTTGGGCGTAGGACATGATGCGGGCGTATTTTACACCTAGCTTTTGCATTCTCGGAATACAGCGGTTTAGCTCCGCCTCGGTGATGGACCAATCGGAAGTAATGTCCTTTGACCAGTTGCCGATCAATGTTCCGAACTCCGCAATTTTAATGTTATGAGCTTGTAATTTTTCGCATACCGCTTCAAATGCTGCTTCGGAGATTTCGTGGATATTATTGGCTCCGATGGTACGAGCTGATAAATAGTCCCACCCTAAAGCCTTCGTCACTTTTATTTGTTCATCCAAATCATTGGATGCTTCGTCCGTAAATCCGGTTAGTATCATTTTTATTTTTTTTTAGAAATGAGAAGTAGGAAGTGAGACAGGAGAAACGAGGGAAGATATTTTTCTTTCAATCTAGTTTTACCCACGCTCCGTCGCTCTTGGCACTTCGGTAAATGGCATCAATCAATTGGACGGCCTTCATGGCTTCCACTCCCGTCACTAAAGGCTTTGTACCTCGCTCGATGGCTTGTACTACATTTTCGAAATTGCGCTGATGACCAAGGTAATCAATAGCCAGAGGATCATTAGCTCCGAGTCCAACTTGGTGTTGTTGCATCAAGTTTTCGTGCACGTAAATATCTTGTTTTTCTTTTTCTTTAAAATCCCAAACGCGAAAAGTAGCATCACTCATAAATACCGAACCGTGGCTACCGCACAGTTGAATTTCGGCGGGATGACCCGTTGAAGACCAGCAGGACGTAGAACCCTGAATCGTTCCCCTTGCCCCATTTTCAAATTCAAGAATGGCGACGGCTGTATCTTCTACCTCGATGTCTCGATGTGTCAACAGCGCCATCGAAGCGGAAAGTCTTTTTACTTTTCCCACCAAATATAATAACAGATCAATGGTGTGGATGGATTGATTCATCAAAGCACCGCCGCCGTCAAGTGCCATCGTACCTCGCCACGCCCCAGAGTCATAGTAGGCTTGTGTTCGGTACCACTTTATCTGCGCATCACAAAGTGCTAACGTTCCAAATCTACCCTTGTCAATAGCTGCTTTGAGTTGGGTTACTCCTTCGTTGAATCTTCGATTGAAAATACCAGATAACAATACATTTTCATCGTTTGCCACTTCGATCATTTTTTGGATTCTAGCAGGCGTGACCTCCAAGGGTTTTTCACAAATAATGTGTTTTTTGGCTTTTGCGGCGGCAATGGCAGGATCAAGATGTGCCCCCGAAGGTGTGGCAATCGTCACGATGTGGATAGACTCGTCGGCTAACATTTTATCCAAATCGGAATAGGCTTGGCATTTGTATTGCTCGCCCAACTGCTTAGCTTTTTGGGGATTACGTGCGTAGATAGCTCCTAGCCGCCCCCCCTGCATGGCTTGGATAGCCTGAGCGTGTTGTCGGGCAATAGCGCCCCCACCAATGATTCCAAATGTTTGCATAAACTAGGATTTTTCTTTTTTTAAAAAACTGAAAATTCCGATAACAGTCAGGATGCCAATGCCTATCATTCCTAGCAATCCAAACTGGCGTTCGTACGTATTGGTACTTTGGTATTTTCCGTACAAAGCCCAGTACGATGCAAAAAAGGCAATGGAGGTAGCCAAGATCATCAGGATATTCACGATCCATCTGCGCTGTGGCAGTTCGCCGCCGAGTGCCTTTTTTGAATTCATCAACAGTAAAAAAACCAAATAGGCGATGGGTAACAAAGTGGTAGCAATGACCGATGCCGGAACGACTAAGGCGGACTTTACAGTACCCGCCCAGATGATAGGTGAAAATAACCCCATCAAAGCGGGAATGGCTGCACCCGCAAAAAATAATTTTCTTTCGCCGGGGCTTCCCAATGCTTCACTAATGGCAAAACCATTCATCATCATGTGTACCAGCATGGTGCTCAGTGCCATCGCTAAGATGCCAATGCCAAAGATCAACTGTGACCAATTGCCTAAGAAAGGAATCATCGCTTTGGCTAGATCTCCTGCATTTCGCTTCGCTAGCATCGTACTCAAATCTTTATCCACCTGTGCTGCCTTTGTCCTGAGTTCCGTTTTTTTATCCAAATCAAAAGTTGGAAAATCTGAAAATTCCGCCGCTAATCTTTTGTCTAACACTTCCAAGTAAGCCGCCTCGTTGACAATGCTATTTTTTTTGGCGTGAAACTGTGAGGCGGTAGAGATAATCAAACAAGATGCTCCCAAGATAAAAGGAATAAATAACCCCAACGCTAAATCGTAGCGGGCCAATTCTCGGTGGGTTTTGTTCCATTTTTTTTTCATTAAAGAATACGGCAGCAGGAAGGTCATGTTGAT
>JBCCJE010000239.1:0-7278 GCA_039027925.1 Bacteroidota bacterium | reverse complement strand
TGGATAATCAAATGCTTGTTCGCTAAAAATAGGCTGAAAAAAGGGTATTTAATACATGACAAAAAAAGTTATTTTCACAAATTTTCATTGCGAAAAATCCTTAGAAGATCGGTATCAATTTGGTATTCGTCCGTCAAAGTTCCTCGAAGCTGTGGTGCTTGGATACCTTCTCTTAGGTGGACGTTGGCTTCCAATACTCTCGCTTCGTCCCAAAGATTTTGGTTGATGAAAGATTGCAGTAACTGCCTACCGCCCTCCACCATCAAAGAAGCGATTTTGCTAGCGTGTAGTTTTTTTAAAATGTTAGGCAACAAGGATTCATCAAAAGGAATAGAAATGACGCTAACATTTTTGGGACGTAGAGGGACGGGATTTTCGGTAATAAGCCAAGTGGGGTTGTCATCCGAAAATATACGCAAATGTTCGGGGAGGGTATTGGTCTTATCCAAAACAATTCGGAGCGGGTTTTTACCAAAGTATAGTCTATTCGTCAGTTGAGGATTATCTTGTAGAGCAGTACGGGTGCCGACCATGATGGCGTTGATTTCGCTACGCCACTTGTGCACCAAGTACTTCGAGAAAATATTGGTGAGCCAAATACTCTTATTTTCTTGACCGATAAAACCATCTTTAGATTGGGCGTATTTGAGGATAACAAAGGGGCGTTGGTTTTGTACAAAGTTAGTTCGGTAGCGCACCAGGTTGTCTCCTTCTTTTTCCAAAACACCAGTTATCACCTGTACACCATTTTTTTGTAACAATGTAATTCCAGATCCTGATACTTGGGGGGTTTTATCCGTGGTAGAGATGATGACCTTAGGTATTTTATTTTCTAAGATCAACGAAGTACACGCTGGGGTTTTACCAAAAAAATTGCAAGGTTCTAGGGAGACGTACAACTCGGCTTTCGAGATATATTGACGATCCGCTACCGCTACACTCTTGACGGCCTTCACTTCTGCGTGGTCGTGATCTATCCCGTAGGCTCTGAAGTATCCTTCGCCGATAATCCGATCCTTGTAAACCAGTACGGCGCCTACCATTGGATTGGGGGCAGCACTTCCCGCTGCGAGTCGAGCTAGATCGAAGGCTCTGCGAATGTATAGTTCGTTTTTTTTGGATATGCTAAACATCTATATTTAGTTTATTTTTAAATCATTGAAAATCAGTAGGTTGATAATTTTGTAACAATATACTTGGTTTTTTAGTTAAAATTTTTACTTTTGTAAAGGCTTTGTTGATACACCTCCAATGGGAATTTATTAAAACTTTAAAATGCCTTTTGCAAATTTATAACAAGGTGTTCCCATTTTTTCAAAAAACCAAATTTGTAAGCCCTCGTGTACCGATGATGATAAATGCTTTGATCTCTACCTTAGCATGTTTTTTTCTTCCTCCAACGGTTAATGATGGTTATCACCTCATAACAAAAAACTTACAAAGAAATAAGGTTTACAAAATTTTGGGTATTAAATTCGGAACAATGTCAACTTTGAAATATTAACTGCCCATTCCTTAATCTCAGAATTTTGAAAAGTAATTTAAAATCAATTCTTAGGCAAGTTTGTAACAATAAAAATACGTGATACGTAAAAACAACCTAGAAGGCATACCTCACCTGATTATTGGTTCTTCAAATTAGTTTTTTAAAAATTCATTTTCTTAACCCTGCTTACAAAAAAGTAAGCTACAAACTTTATTAGCGTGGCTCATAAAATCAAACTTCGAAACTCTAATGAGAAAGCTATTGTAGATGCTCAGGGGTATGAGTACCTCACTACGGATAAGTATTTATCTGGTTTGGACATCATCAATAGGTTCAGAAAACACTCTAGCGGATGTGCTGTTTTTCAGCGCACCAAAAAAACACGAAAAGGTGGTTACAAAACCGAGACGGTTTATCTGCACAAATTACTAGCTGAGCAATTCCTAAAAAAAGACAAATCACGAAAGAATAATTTAGTAGGTACTAAAAATGGTAACAAACTAGACTGCCGATTGGACAACTTAGTGTATCGCTCCCGATCTACAGCTAGTCGTCAGCGCAAATCTAGCAGTAAGGCGGGCTACACCGGGGTATATAAAGAAAGTACAAGATACCGAGCTGTCATTTCTCACAATGGCAAATCCATTCACATTGGTATGTTCGACACCGCCGAAGAAGCTGCTGATGCTTACAATAAGAAGTCAAAAGAATTTTACGGAGACGAAGGTAAGATCAATAAAATTCCACGAGCTGCACTAGCTGCTGCCAAGAAGGCTGCCAAAGAAAAAGCGAAAGCAAAAGCTGATGCTAAAAAAGCTGCCGAGGCCGAGAAAAAAGCGGCTGCCAAAGCTAAGGCTGCTAAGAAAAAGGCTGCGAGTAAGAAAAAATAGCCATTCGGATTTTAGTCAAAGTGAACTTTTCTTAGACATATTCTTAGAAAAATAAATGAGAGGTGAAGCGGTTGCGTTTCCCTCTTTTTTTATTTTGAGAGAGTGAAGGAGTGAATGAATCTTGAAGGAGTGAATTTTGGATGGCGCAGGATGAGCGGTGCTAGTCCCGAAATCTCGGATTGGGGAAATTTTACGGAAGCAAGCAATATTTATTTGGAAGAAAATACAAAAATGAAGGAAAAGGATTATTGAGGTTTTCCTAAATTTGCACTTTCTTATTTTTTAGATTTAAAGCCAAATATCGATCATGAAAAAGTTTCTATTTATTACCTTATGTGGATTGTTGCTGTGGGGATGTGGAAATGATAACTCCAACAAAAAACAAGACACTTCCGACTCCGCCACCGTAGCGCAACCCAACGCCGCAGACCAACACGATCACGATGGTCACGATCACGCAGGACATAGCCACGATGCTACTACGCACGTCAAAGCAAGCCCGTTGTCTAGATTTATCGGGGTGTGGAAATACGACAGATCTACCTACAAACCAGATTTTTATAAGAACCGCTGGATTGAACTCTTTGCTGATGGTACTTTCGAAAATGGCATTGGAGGTAAACAAACCAACCGAGGGAAATGGACTTGGGACGAAAAGACAACCTACTTAGATCTGGATTATGAGGACAACTCTGCTGGGAAAGAACCAGATGAACAATGGCGTACGATGAACAATAGCCCCACTTTGATCCTTATGGGAAATACGCCTAAAAACCCCGGTGGTGGTCAGATGAAATTGGATAGAGTGAATGCCAGACCTACCGAGTAGCACTTTTATTTAGCATTATTCAAAAAAAACTATATTTATTAATTTCCCATTCCTTACTCTTTTTGAAAAAAACTGATATGAACAAAATAATCATCCTACTAGCAGTTGCATTATTGCTGCTAGTCTCTTGCCAGCAGAATACCGCCGAAGCGGTTGACACTCCAAAAGATAGTGCAACGACTCCGTCAACTGAAAATACTTCAACGGGTCAACTGCCTACTTGGGCAAGAAATGCAACCATCTACGAGGTGAATCTGCGGCAGTACGCCGAGGAAAAACCCCTCCAATTTTTTACTTCCCAACTACCGCGCTTAAAAGATATGGGGGTTGATATTCTTTGGTTTATGCCCATTCACCCGATCAGTATGACCAACCGAAAAGCTACGCCCGATATGATGATCGAGGAAGTGACCGGCCCCGAAGAAAAGAAAAAATATCTGGGGAGTCCTTATTCCGTGACGGATTATCGTGCCTTCAATCCAGAGTACGGTACGATGGATGATTTTAAAAAAATGCTCAAAAATGCTCACGATCTGGATATGCGTGTAATTATTGATTGGGTGCCTAACCATACTGGTTGGGACCATCAATGGATCAAAGATCATCCAGATTGGTACACGCAGGTAGATGGAAAAATAATCAAATCGCCTACCCTCAAAGGTGAGCCTACGGATTGGTATGATGTGGCTGAGCTAAATTTTGACAATCAAGAAATGCGCAAAGCCATGATTGCCGACATGAAGTACTGGATTACCGAGGTAGGTATTGATGGTTTTCGGATGGACGTAGCGCACGATGTCCCGAATGATTTTTGGACACAATGCTCGAATGCGCTCTTTGCGGCTGGTGATATTTTTATGCTGGCGGAAGGACAAGTCCCCGAACAAATGAATAGTGGTAACTTCCACGCTGACTACGGTTGGGATTTTCACCACTTGATGAACGAGATAGCTAAGGGAGAAAAAGTAGCGTGGCGTATTGATGAGTGGCTCGGCAAGGATAGAGCTAGATTCAAGCAAGGTTTTCATATGATGTTCACCTCCAACCACGACGAAAACACTTGGGCGGGAACGGTCTTCGATAGAATGGGGCACGGTCATCAAACCTTTGCCGTACTCGCCGCCACCTTCGACGGAATGCCGCTGTGCTACTCGGGGCAGGAATCAGCCAATCAGAAGCGGTTAGAATTTTTTACTAAAGATGTCATCAAGTGGGGAAATTACGAGTACGCTGATTTTTATAAAAAACTCTTCGAGCTCAAGCATCAGAACCAAGCCCTCTGGAACGGAGAATGGGGCGGTCAACCCACAAAAATTGAGACCAGCAACGAAAATGATTTATACGCTTTCCAAAGAGAAAAGGACGGTGATAAGGTAGTCGTGGTTTTAAATTTATCAGGTAATAATCAAGTATTTGAGCTGAAAGGGAGTGGGTATGCTGGTGAATATAACAATGTGTTCACAGGTGGTAAAACTAACTTAACTGATGGTATGCAAATGCAAATGAAAGCGTGGGATTATTTGGTATTATCCAACCGATAGATACAGAGATATGAAAAATCCGATTTTCACTCGATTGCTTGTCGTGGTAGGTATTTACGTCGGGCTAAAATATTTTGGGGGCGCAGTAGGTGCCAAAATTTTATACCCGATTAATCTCTTGGTGACTTTTCTACACGAGCTAGGTCATGCGCTCGGTGCGTTGATTACGGGAGGTAAAGTGCTCAAGCTAGAGGTAGCTGCGGACGGAAGCGGTGTTACTTACACCGCGGGCGGCAATCGAGGTATCATATTGATGGGCGGATACATCGGTAGTGCGATCTTGGGCAATCTTCTTTTTTACATTGGTGCCAAATGGCAAAAGGCTGCCCACGTTGCTATTGCCTTGTTATGCGCTACGATGGTATTCTCTGGTTTTTACTGGTTTTCTACGATGTTCTCTTTTGGTTTTTCGGTAGCCTTCGCCGTGGGCTTGTATCTTATTTCCAGATTTACCAGCTTGGATCGAGAGATTTTGATGTTCTTAGGATTGGCGAGTATCCTCTACATCATTCAAGATTTTCGGGTGGGGCCTTCTTCTGACTTGGAAAAATACGCGGAGCTGATGGTCATTTTTCCAAAGTCCGTTTGGATGTACCTTTGGTTGTTCATCGCCTTGCTACTGTGCTTTTTGAATTTACGATTGATTTTTAAAAAGGAAAAGCAGGTGGAGGTTGGGTGATAAGGCACTAAGTTTTTTTTAGATGCCACGAAGGCGCGAAGGCACTAAGTTTTATTTTTTCAAAGATCTTAGTGCCTTTGAGCCTTCGTGGCATTCAAAAAAGCTTCGTGTCCTCGTAGCATCCTCTCCCCATCAAAATTTATTTGCCCTTTTTTCGAAACTTTAAAGCACTAAAAGCGTCTTTATTGGCGAACTCCCCAATTAATACCCTACCTTTTCTGCAATTCGCAAATATTTTCGATACATATATTTGAACAGGAAGTCGTTGGAGTTTTCCAGCGACTTTTACTGTTTTTGCCTTGCTGTCAAAACCACTTAATAGTGAGATCAATGAGTTTTTGTTTGAAATCATCGTACGGTGGCATCAGTCGCTCTAGGGCATTGGGGATGTGCTGCTTGAGTACGCCTCTTGCATTGGAGAATGCCTGAAATCCAAACCAGCCGTGGGCCTTGCCGATACCGCTATTGTTGGAGCCTCCGAAGGGTAAATTGGAGTTGAAGAAGTGGATGGCGTTGTGATTGATGCAAGTACCGCCCGCTCGGGTGTTGTTGATTATTTTTTCTATATTTTTATTGCTACTGCTATAGATATAAAGTGCGAGTGGTTTCTCCCGAGAGTTTACCTCGTCAATGACTGCTTGGATATTACTGAAGGTATGAATGGGCAACACCGGACCAAAAATCTCCTCTGTCATTAGCGTTGAATTTTTGGGAACATTGGTCATGATTGTAGGGGAGATGTAATCTTGATTGTCATCGAAGTTGCCCCCCGCTTCGATGGTAGCACCCTTATCGAGCGCGTCTTCGACGTAACTTTTTACTCTTTCAAAATGCCGATGATTTACAATTCTAGAGTAAGATGGCTCGGTGGCGGCATTTTCTGTATAAAATTGCTGCGTGTATTTTTTGACCCCCGCAATGAAGGCGTCTTTTTGTTTTTCGTGGACAAAAACGTAATCGGGGGCGATGCACACCTGCCCGTTGTTGATAAATTTTCCCCAAGCAATTCTTCTAGCTGCGGTATCTATGTTGGCAGTCTCGTCAATGATAGTTGGAGACTTTCCGCCTAGTTCGAGTGTCACCGAGGTTAGGTGTTTGGAAGCTGCCTCCATCACAATTTTCCCGATGTGTGGTGCACCCGTAAAAAAGATATGATTGAACGGATGCGTCATCAAGGATTGGGAAGTCTGAATACCGCCTTCGACCAAAGCTACCTCGTTTTCGTCAAAAATTTCTTCTATAATTTTTTTCATCAAAGCAGAAGCGTGGGGCGTATTTTCGGAGGGCTTGAGGATCACGCAGTTGCCCGCCGCAATCGCCGAAACTAGCGGGACAAAAGTCAGATTGAAAGGAAAATTCCAAGGAGAAGTAATCAGCACCACTCCCTTGGGTTCGTACTTGATGTAAGAGCTTGATCCGATCATGGAGATCGGCGTGGAGACTTTTTGATTTTTCATCCAACTGCGAAGGTTACTTTTGATGTGCTTGATTTCGCTCGTGATGGGGTAAATCTCCGTGAGATCCACTTCGCTCGGATGTTTTCGAAAATCATTATAAAGAGCCTCTTTGATTTGCGGTCGGTATCGTAGAATGGCTTCGTGTAATTTTTTTAGTTTTGCAATTCTTTGGGTAGCGTTGGTGTTACCCACGTTGAATTGATTAGCCTTTTGTAGCTCGAATATCCTAGTGATTTCTTTGGCTTGTGTTTCTTTAGGTAAGGTTAAGGTGGCACTCATAAGTTGATGGATTTTTTGTTAGGCTCATATTTTTTTTAGAGTCGTGCATGTTTAAGTTATAAAAAGTTAGTCTGGAGAGATATGCCAAATCTTAGAGATTTGGCATATCTAGGTTGC
>JBCCJE010000238.1:0-7302 GCA_039027925.1 Bacteroidota bacterium | reverse complement strand
TTTTTCTTCCGTAGTTTGTTATATTTTACGCAATCGGCTCGCATCTGTTTTTTAATTCTTTGTAAAAAAGCCTTTTCGGTCATTGGTTTTTTCAAATACCCAATCATACCCGAACCTACCTCTACGTTTTTATTTTCTATGGAAATAATATCGTACGGGACATCGTAAAAAGGATGGGTATCGTGCAATGCTTTGAGAATCGCTCCTTGCTTGATGGCAGGAAAGGTCATCTCCAATTTGACTTGTGCACCGCCAACTGTATTGTGAGTGCCCACCCCCACGGTAGCGTAACTCAAGTTTTCGAATTTTGGAATATCACCTGCACCCGCCTCGAAGAGGGCTGCTCTTACTTTTTCGGAATAGTCAGTTGGGACGAAGGTGAATATTTTTTTTAAGCCAGCTTTGGGCGCAAGTATCTGGGTATTTTCTAGTCCTAGTTTTTCCGCAATTTTTGCGTTGACGCCGTTGGCGTACACATTATCCAAATTGGTATGAATCGCATAAATCGCTACGTCATTTTTTATCGCCTTCATCACTACTCGTTCAATGTAGCTTTTCCCATTGAATCTTTTCATCCCTCTGAAAACTATCGGATGATGCGCTACCACGACGTTACATTTTTTTGCAATCGCCTCATCAATGACCGCTTCCGTAGAGTCAAGGCAGATCAGCACCCCCGTTATTTCGGTATTCGAATCCCCCACAATCAAGCCTGCATTATCGTAAGATTCTTGATAGCTCGGTGGAGCAATAGTTTCTAGATAGTTGGTTAATTTTTTTATTTTCATACGAAAGCGGCATGCCGCCATTAGGAACCTG
This sequence comes from Bacteroidota bacterium, assembly GCA_039027925.1. GTDB lineage: Bacteria > Bacteroidota > Bacteroidia > Chitinophagales > Saprospiraceae > CAJQQY01. The sequence continues at coordinate 6,483 of JBCCJE010000238.1, read as the reverse complement.
CCCGATGCAGGCGGGTTAAAAATTATGGATTAAGAATTATCGAGCTAACGTGAATAGAATCTTGCTACTTCAATCGAATACTTCGGTGTCAATGCTTCAACCTCTTTCGCAACGCTAACAACTCATCTCGATACTGCGCCGCCGTAATAAAATCCAAATCCTTCGCCGCCTTTTTCATTTTAGCTTCGGTGTCACTAATCATTTTTTCTATCTGATCACGGGTCATGTAACTCACAATGGGATCAGCCGCTAAACTAGGTTGTTCGGGTTCTACGTAGGCTTTGGATTTTGTTCCTCTGATATCGAGAATGGAACTTTGGTTTAAAATTTCTTCACGGGTTTTGCTGACCGTTCGGGGCGTGATGCCATTAGCTTCGTTATACTCAATTTGGATAGACCGCCGCCGATTGGTTTCATCAATGGTTCTGCGCATAGAGTCCGTGACCTTATCCGCATAAAAAATGACCAAGCCATTGGAGTTACGCGCGGCACGTCCCGCCGTTTGCGTGAGGGATCTTTCGTTTCTTAAAAATCCTTCTTTGTCTGCATCCAAAATGGCAACCAAGGAGACTTCGGGCAAATCCAATCCTTCCCGCAATAAATTGACTCCAATCAAAACATCAAATTCCCCCAACCGTAAGTCCCGCAAAATCTCCACTCGATCCATCGTATCTACCTCGGAGTGGATGTAGCGACATTTCACATTGAGTTTTTCCATATATTTTTGGAGTTCCTCCGACATGCGTTTGGTCAGCGTGGTGATGAGTACTCGCTCACCCCGTTCGATTCTCTGATCTACCTCTTCTAGGAGATCATCAATTTGATTTAAACTAGGACGTACCTCAATGGGCGGATCTAACAATCCGGTGGGTCGTACAATTTGCTCCACGACGAGTCCCTCCGTTTGCTCCATTTCGTAATTGGCGGGAGTCGCACTTACGTACACAATTTGATTGGTCAACGACTCGAACTCCGTAAAATTCAACGGGCGATTATCCATCGCCGAGGGCAGCCTAAAACCAAAACTCACTAGGTTCGTTTTCCTCGCTCGGTCACCTCCCCACATACCTCTGATCTGAGGAATGGTCACGTGGCTCTCATCAATAATCATCAGATAATCTTCGGGAAAATAATCCAACAAGCAGAACGGACGTGTACCCGGTGCTCTACCGTCGAAGAATCGAGAGTAATTTTCAACGCCGCTACAGTAGCCCAACTCTTTAATCATTTCTAAATCAAATGTCGTTCTTTCTTTGATGCGCTGTGCTTCGATGAATTTTTTTTCTCGTGTAAAATATTTTTCCTGCGCCACCATTTCATCCTGAATATCTCTGACGATTTCGTTCAAGCGATCTCTCGGAGGTACGTACAAATTGGCTGGGAAAATAGCAGCATCTTCCATTTCCGTGATGCGCTTCCCACTCGCAATTTCCAATTTTTCGATGGACTCAATTTCATCTCCGAAGAAAGTGACCCGCAGTCCGTTGTCAGCATAAGGCAAATTTATATCTATCGTATCTCCCCGCACTCTGAAAGTTCCCCGATCAAAACTGACCTCCGTACGGGAATACAAACTTTGGACTAACTCGTACAAAAAAGAATTTCGAGTAATCACCATGCCTTTGTGAATACGAACAATGCTAGATTGAAAATCATCTGGATTTCCCATACCGTAAATACAGGATACGGAGGCGACAATAATTATATCTCTGCGCCCCGAGAGCAAAGAAGACGTTGCTCGCAAGCGGAGTTTATCTACTTCTTCGTTGATTTGTAAATCTTTTTCGATGTAAGTATCGGTAACTGCCAAGTAGGCTTCGGGCTGGTAATAATCATAATAGGACACAAAATACTCCACCGCATTGTCTGGAAAAAACTCCCGAAACTCGCCGTACAACTGCGCCGTCAATGTTTTGTTATGAGTCAAAATTAGAGTAGGTCGGTTGATCTCTTTGATGACATTGGCCATCGTAAAAGTTTTTCCCGAACCCGTCACACCGAGCAAAACCTGAGATTTGTCTCCTCGTTCAATTCCGTTGACTAATTGTTGGATAGCTTGTGGTTGATCGCCCGTAGGTTGGAAGGGGGACTGAAGGTTAAACGCCATTTAAATAATCAATAATTGATAACCTGCCTTTGCTGGCAAGCAGGTGAAAAATGAATAATTGTGTTACTGATATTCCCGCTCATTTTTCATTGGTTCTTTTGTCTGTTTTTTATAAAGAACAATTTTTCTAGTCCAAAGTTGGTAAGTACTAACTTGTTAAGAGTATATCTAAATTTTAACTTCCTGAAAACCAATATTTTAGATATACTCTAATCAAATCTTTTCCAAAATTTCGGGTCAGGTAAATTTCCAAATCGTCAAACACTTCCCACCACATTGGCCACGGGCTGCTTCACGTGGTACATATCAATGTATCCTTTGTTTTTCGCCTCGATTTTCCCTCGGTATTCACAATCAAAATTATACTTGACTTGTCGGTAAGTTTCTTCCGAAATATTGACTCTGCCCACCTCTGCGTTTGCTTCCATCCGCGCGGCAATATTTACGGTATCGCCCCAAATATCGTAGGCGAACTTTTTGACACCTACCACGCCCGCCACTACGGGACCAGTATGGATTCCGATGCGCGCCTCAAAGAAAGGCAACCCCTTGACCATTCTTTCTTTTTTGTAATCTTCCAAAAATTCTTGCATTTCCAGAGCTGCCTTGATGATGTTGATGGGCATGGTTCGTTTGCTTGATAAGCCCGTAGCCGCCATGTAGGCATCGCCGATGGTTTTGATTTTTTCGATTCCATACTGAGAAATGATGAAGTCGAATCCTCGGAAGCAATAATCCAACTCTCGAACCAATTGTTCGGGAGTCAGTCTTTCGGAGATTTTTGTAAAATCTTTGAAGTCGGTAAAAAGAACCGTTACGTTTTGATATTTTTGGGCACTAGCTTTTCCACTCACTTTAAGTTCGTTGGCGATGGGCGCAGGGAGGATATTTAATAATAATTCGTCGGAGCGTTTTCTTTCCTGATCTATTTCCTGATTAATCTTTTCGAGGGCATTTTTCTGTCTTTTGCTAGACTGAAAACGCATGTAAAAAATAGTAGCTAACAATAATATAAACAAACTCGCTGCGCCTAGCCCGTACAAGAATTTTTGTCTTTCTGCATCTTTCAATTTAGCCTCGGTGAGTAGCTGTTGGTTCAGTTGGTTTTTTTGTTCCTCTTTGCTCAGCTTACTTGATAGCTCCCTTGTATCTCTTTTTGCTTTTTCTTGAACTGCTTTTTTTTCCTCGATCAAGCTCTCAATTTCTGCTTCCCTTTCACTCAATTCCATCAAAATATCCTCTGCGGTTTCGAAGGCTTCCTCCTCCCGATCTTCTTCTCTAGCTATCTCGGCATTCACTTCATCAAAACTTTTCTCTCCGCTTTTTAGGCTATTGATATTTTTTTTCAGCTTTTCATTTTTGGTCTCTAGGTTTTTATTTTGTTCCGCTAACTTATCCAAATCCTTTTTCATTTTTCGGATCAACTGAATATACTCTTGGGGATCCACCTGATTGGAATTTTGACTAAAAAGTGGCAGGGTAAAAACAAGGGCTACGAAAAGAAAAATATATTTCATCATTTCAATAATTAGGTACTAGAGGAATAAAAAATCGGATGTGTAAAAATACGTACATCTTTTTAGAAATGGTATTCGCCGTTGTTTTGATCGTATTATAACTGAGAAGTAATCAAAAGATTCAAATCCGTAGATTTTATTTTAAATCGCTCGCCCAGATATTCGTTGGTCAGGCAGCCCTTGTAGGTATATACTCCAGATCGAATGCCCCGATTGTGATGAATCAAATTTTCGATACTACCCGATTGGCCAGCCTTAATCAAAATTGGCGTCAAAATGTTACTGACTGCTATGGAAGCCGTACGAGCTACTCGGGCCGCAATGTTGGGAACGCAGTAGTGAATCACGCCGTATTTTGTAAAGATGGGTCTATCGTGCGACGTAACTTCCGAGGTAGCAAAGCAGCCCCCTTGATCTATACTTACGTCAATGATGACTGAACCCGTTTTCATTTTTGAAACAATATCTTCGCTCACCATGATGGGGGTTCTACCGCTTTTGGAGTGAATGGCTCCGATGGCTACATCGGCCGTACGCAGTTCTTTTTCTAGTTGAAATGGATTGAACGAAGAAGTATTCAATTGTCGGCCCACACGATTTTGAATCCGCATCAGCTTGGAAATATTATTATCAAAAATTCGAATATCTGCACCCAACCCGATGGCCGTTCTCGTCGCAAATTCCGCTACAACGCCTGCGCCCAAAATAACAACTTTGGCAGAGGGGACGCCCGATACACCACCGAGCAAAACGCCCTTACCTTCATTGGTATTAGTGAGTAATTCTGCGGCTACTAGGATAGCATTTAAGCCTGCCATTTCGCTCATAATTCTTACTACGGGAAAAACGCCATTTTCATCCTGAATGTACTCCATCGCTAGAGCAGTCACTCTTTTTGCTTTTAATTTTAAAATAAATTCGGGCGTGATGATGGGTAATTGTAGGGGAGAAAAAAGGATTTGACCGGGGCGTAAAAAGTCCATTTCTTTCAATGTGGGCGGAGCCACTTTAATCAAAATATCAGACTTGTAAACCTGCTCTTGACTGTAAGCAATATCTGCTCCTGCCTCCGAAAAATCATGGTCAGAATAATTCGACTTCGTACCTGCGTCCGTTTCTACCACCACTCGGTGTCCGTGAGCGATGAGGGAAGCCACCGAGGCGGGGGTGAGGGCTACTCGATTTTCCTGAAGGGTAGTTTCTTTGGGGATGCCAATAAAAAGTTTATTGGGTTTGCGCTGCAATTGCAACATTTCCGTTTGGGTTTCAAACTGTCCTTCAGTAAATATTTTAGGAATTGGGATACTCTTCTTCTTGTCGCTCATGCGCAATTCTTTTTTCGTTTTTGCTGACTTCTTTACTGTGTATTGAGAAAAAATAAAATGTGAAAATAATAAGAAAGCGAGATTGTGCTCACATAAATTTAAATTTTCGCCCCGATTTATCAAAAATTTCGATGTAAATTTTTAATACGTCATCTGGCAACCAATGTTCGATTATTTCCGCCCATTCAACAAAACAGTAATGCTCATCGTATAAATAATCCTCCACTCCAATATCGAGTGCCTCGTGCTCGTGTTTTAAGCGATAAAGATCCATATGGTGAACTAGGTGCACTTTTTTCGCAACGGAGTCTTGATAAGTATATTGATTCACCAACGAAAAGGTAGGACTTACCACATTTTCCTGCACCCCCAAGTGCTTACACATGGCTTGGATAAAGGTAGTTTTTCCAGCACCAATCTCCCCGTAAAACATCATTTTCTTTTTTCCAGCGGCGAACTTTAACAATGCTTTTACAACATCTTCTAGTTCAGCAGCGGAGTGGATTTGTATTTCCATGATTTGTATTTGGTGAATCACGAGGACTAAAAGTAACCCCGTAACTCTACAATGTAAGGGTTGTGTATGAAATAACTTCGTAATTTAGACTGTTTCTTTTGCACTTTTTTTGCTGAAAGTTTGCGAGTTGGTAAGACGCCAGCGGGGGAGAGGCGTCTTACCAACTCACAAATTACGTGCAAAAAGTAATGTACAAATTATGTAAATTAGAACCAATCACCTATGCACCCTCTCCTTCATCTACCTCGCAAAAAACGAAAGTGCCTGATTCAACTGTCCCTTGAATGCTTGCCCTACATCCAACCGTTGGCCGCCTTCCATTTCTACGTAGGCGTCTAATTTTTTGAGGTATTTTTTGATGTAGGAAAGGTTAATCATGTGAGATTTATGAATCCGTAAAAGTGTTGTTTTTAAAAATTTTTTATCACACTCTTTCATGTTCAAGGTAGTCACAACGCTTTCGTTATTTTTAAAAAAAATATGCGTGTTACGACCATCTGCTTTCAGATATAATATCTCATTGATGGTCAGATAGATCATTCCATTTTTAGTGGGCAAATCTATTTTCCTACTGGGATCAACTTCGGGTAATGTTTGATCTTTTTTATTTGGACTGCCTTTCTTGCGTTGAACATTGCGTTCTACTCTTTTGACTACATCAATCAGTTCGTCAATATTTATGGGTTTTAAAAGATAGCCAGTTGCGGAGGCTTTGAATGCTTGCATAGCGTATTGTTCGTAGGCAGTAGTGAATACCACCTGAAAGGATGGATTATCGAAATATTCCACTAACTTAAATCCAGAATAATTCGGCAGATCAATATCTAAAAAAACGACATCTGGACTTTTGGTAATGACTTCTTTGATCCCTGCCAAAACATCGGCTGCCAAACCGATCACCTCTACCTGAGGGCAATATTCGGATAAAAAATATTTTAAAGTATTTCTACTTTTTGATTCGTCGTCAACTATGATAGCTTTTAGCATTTTATGAATTTTTGAAATGCAGAGATTTTT
>JBCCJE010000237.1:0-7319 GCA_039027925.1 Bacteroidota bacterium | reverse complement strand
GTCAGGCTGGCGGTTGAAATTGGTTGGATAGGTCTCATCCTTTACATGTTATTTATTTTTCAATGTTTACGTTGGGGTATTTATTACTATTTTAGGGTACGTGATCCCATGATAAAAAATCTGTATCTAGCTATCAATACGGCATTTTTTATGCTAGTGATTGCTTCTTATCCTCAGGAAGCTATCCTCCAAGTACCTACAAGTATAATTTTTTATATACTTTTAGCGGCGATTATCAAATTGAAAGATTTTGACGAAAGTTTTAAAAAGACAGCATCTTCCTCCGTTCAACAAACTGAAGATACGCCACAGCTAGAAACAGCAACTACGTACTGATTCGTGTGGATAAACTTCTATAATTCCAAACCCTATTTCCGAGTATGCAATCAATCCATCTGTGAAAAAATCAGATATGGATTTCGTTAAAATTTCAGACATACTCCTAGGGGAAAGCAAAATTTATAATCCAAAATTCAAAATTCATAATGCAACGCTTACACGAAAGTTTGATCATTTGCCTTCTTGCGCTTATCGCTTTGCCTACTTTTGGTCAAAAGGTAGATTTCGATAAGGTAGTCACACCACCCGAAATGGGCACTCGAGATTTTAAAGAATACCTCGTACAGTTGGCGTGGATCAATAGTCCGGAAAATGAGGCACTTGACTACGAAAAAGATTTGAGAGATTTTGAGCTACAAGGTGAGAAAAGAGATTGGATGAACGATATTCGGTTTAGCCTCAATCTCAACGAAAATAACTTCAATCGGGATACGGTTTTCTTAACGCCGGGCGCACCTAACGCCAATGGCAATTCTTCTCTTAACCTTTTCCCCATTTTTAATTTCAATGCCTCCGTTAGTTTGGGGACTTTTACCAATCGAAAAAATAAAATTGGTGTGGCGGAGCAAAGGGTAAAAATTGCGGAAGCCAACATCAATCAGAAAAAATTAAATGTAAGAATGGAAATTTTGAAAAGGTACGAAGAGTACGAAATGCAAAGTGAAATTCTTAAAGCCGTCACCCAAGCGGAGGAGGATGCTAGTCAGATTTTTGAGTTTGTGACGGATTTGTTTAAAGCGGATAAAGCAAAACTAGAAGATTACAACGCTGCCTCCACAACCTACCACGCAGCGGTAGAAAAAAGAATAAAAGCTGCTAGTGAATTGAACATTGCCAAATTAAGCATTGAAGAAATGATCGGCATCTCATTTGAGGAAGCCCTAAAAATGAGGCAGTAGTTGCGAGGTTGAACGAGTGGTGAGTTGACCAAAGTTGGGAAGCTGATACCACAACGCACCACTCGTTCAAACCACTAGCTGTCATTTAAAAATAGCGACTGCTCTTTCGCCGTTCGCTTTCAAATAGCCTCTATACATACCCGTCGAATTAAAAGGCATGGCGACGTTGCCATATTTATCTACCGTAATGGCGCCGCCCGAGCCACCTACCTTTACTAATTTTTCGTTGACTACCGCATCACCTGCCGTTTTCAAGTCCACACCTTCATATTCCATCATGGCAGAAATATCGTGAGCAACCGCCCACCGAATAAAAAACTCACCGTGTCCTGTACAGCTTACCGCACAGGTTTGGTTATTGGCGTAGGTACCTGCCCCAATGATGGGGACATCCCCAAAGCGATTATACCTTTTATTCGTCATACCGCCCGTAGAAGTTCCCGCAGCGAGGTTGCCATTTTTATCCAAAGCGGCAGCACCGACTGTTCCGTGTTTTTTATTCTCGGCTTCGTCTTCACTCAGTTCTACTTTCTCGGCTTTCATGGCACGTTGGAGGGAGTTCCATCTTCGCTCCGTGTAGAAGTACTTTGGATCAACCATCTCTAGTCCTTGCTCCTCGGAGAATTGCTCCGCACCCTTGCTAGTCAGGAGTACGTGTTCAGATTTTTCCATGACTGCCCTCGCAGCTAGGATTGGATTTTTAACATTGGTAAGCCCACCCACGGCGCCGGCATTCATGGTTTTACCTTCCATAAAGGAAGCGTCCAATTCATTTTTTCCTTCGTGGGTAAATACTGCTCCTTTACCCGCATTAAAAAGTGGAGAGTCCTCCATGATCATAATTGCTGCACACACAGCATCCTGCGCAGAACCACCATTAATTAGTACCGCCTCACCCGCATCCAAGGCGTCGTTGAGTTTATTGAGGTAGGCTTTTTCTTTTTCGGGGGTCATATTTTTTTTCAAAATCGTACCTGCCCCACCGTGGATGACCAAGGCATAATCTTGTTGTTGAGGAGTCATAGTTTTTTCAGTTGTTTTGCCGGATGATTTTTCGGGAGAAGATTTTTCGGAAGTACATTGTTGGAAAATAAATGCAGTGAGTAGTATTAGGAGAATTATCCTTGATTGATTCATTTTGATTTTAGTTTATGTTGTTGCTAAGGTATTTTATTTTTTTTAGCCCCGCAAATTAGAAATTAATAATCGCAGAGCAGATCAAATCTGCTCGATAAAGAGTTGATTGGTTCTAACTACAAGAGGATTCCATTGTCAAATTTTTGCAACTAACTTGCAAGTTTGCAGGACGCCTCTCCCTCCCGAGGACTCGGGACGAGGGTTGGGAGCAGGGAAAACGCATGAAAAAATACTGATAATCAATTGGTTATAAATTGTTAGCTTTCGAAAAAAAAGAAAACGAAAGCAAAATGGAGAAAAAACAGAAAAAACAGAAAAAAGAGTAGGCAGTTTAAAGTTTTTACTCGGAAAATTTGAAGAAATAGAAGATTATCGAGACCAAAGTAAGATTAAGTATGATTTATCAGAAATATTACTTTTAGTGTTTTGTGCTTTATTATCGGGGAGTGAGACGTATGAAGAAATAGCTGATTTTGGTACTTCAAAATTGAATTGGCTACGGAAGTTTTCCTCCTTTGAAAATGGGACGCCAAGCCATGATACGATAGGAAGAGCCCTTAGTATATTAAATACCAAACAATTAGAAAAAGCCTTAGCAGAATTTGCTAGTTATGGCATTGAGTTAACCAATGGTACGATCATTAACATAGATAGTAAATGGATCAGCCGAAGTGCCACTATAAAAGAACAGCGAACCAAAAAATCGAAAGGAGGAAAACAGGCTGTAAATATGGTTAACGTCTATTGTTCTGCATTGGATTCGTGTTTAGTAAGTATCCGAGTGAGTAGTAAATCAGGAGAAAAAAATGCTTTAGAAGATATATTGAGTTTATTAGATTTGAGTGACTGCTTAATCACGATGGATGCGGGGTATTGTTATACAGATGTAGCCAAACAGGTTGTATAGAAGCAGAGGCTGATTATTTAATAGGATTAAAAGCAAATCAACCCAAACTATTAGCATCAGCTAAAGATTTACTAGCCAATTGCCCAGCCACAGAGGTACATATTGAGGATGAAAAGCATAGTCATGGGCGGATAGAAAAGAGAACTTGTAAAGTAATAAATTTCAGTAATTTAGATCAAGAATATTTAGATCAATATGGAACAGTATTTAAAAAATGGCTGGGGCTACAATGTCTGATTATGGTCACTTGTCATAGAATCGAAAAATCGAGTAACAAGAGTTCAGCAGAAGTAAGATTTTACATTTACTCTCAACAATTAATGCCAAAGAAAGCCAACGATATTGTCAGACAACATTGGCATGTTGAAAATAAATTACATTGGATATTGGACGCCATTTTTGGGGAAGACAGAAGTACTAAACGGGCAGGTAATTCTGCTCAGAATTTTTCTATTCTTCGTAAAATGGCTTTTAATAAACTAAAATCTTTTGATGACCCAAAGGTTAGTGTTAAAAGACGACTAAGAAAATGTGCACTTAATGAGAAATATCTTGAAAAAGTATTACAAGTTGCTTGATGCGTTTTCCCTGGGGGGTCGGGGGGTGGAATACACGATTTTTTTCATTTGATCTTAAATTCCACCCCCTAGCTCCCGCCAGCGGGGGAGAGGCGTCCTGCAAGCTCGCAGACAGTGTACAAAAATTTAATAGTAGAACCTTCTCAAAGTTAGAACCAATCTCCGCCACTAGCGGGGGAGAAGTATCCTGCAAACTCACAAATTAGGTGTAAAATTTAGCAGTAGAATCTTCATAGTGTGGGCTATGTACCTTACCCTCTGTGGTAATCCACAAAACGTAATAATCAATTACTTTACAATAACAAAATGCAAATTATGAAAACAACCAGCTTCGATTTCTCTATCCTCAAGGATTTTACCTTCCGCCTTGGACTTGCGCTTTTGATCATTTCGTCGAGCTTTTTTTTCCTCACCATGAGTAAAAGCACTAGCAACTTCGAGCCGTTGACGAGTGTCTTCTTTTTCAACTACTTATTCTTCTGTTTCTATTTTTTTTGGCTTGTGGGAAATAATAAAAAAGCAACAGGAAAACTTTTCAAATTTAGTGATCTCAAAAAAAATATCCTGCTGCTCCTCCTTTTCAATGTGAGTGCCTACTCGCTGAATCGTTCCATTCCCGTTTTTCAAAATTCTACGGAATGGCTACAAGTATTTTTGGTAGCGCTGAATCTAGCGATGATTGCCTTTTGTCTTCGACCCCGACCTTTGCGTCCTGATGCCATCAATTTTTTTATCCTCATAGTTTTAAGTCTGGGCTTTGTTTTCCAAATTTATCAAGCGATTTATTTGATTCCCTTGTACGGTTTTTCCGTCATGGCATTTTGGTTTTTTGGCATCCCGATTCATAGCTTTATCGCTATCTGGTTTTGTGTGACTTTATATAAAATGCTGAAAAAATACCAGCACGCTGCTGACGTTTACCGATGGTTTATACTGGGAAGTATGGCTACTCCCCTAGTCGTAGTTGTTGCCTTCGGTATCAAGTGGAATCAAATTAATAACACTATATCTACGGTTTACCCTAAACATAGTCAATACCGAAATTCCACTTCGAAAATGGAGCAACCCGATCTACCCAACTGGGTAAAAATCAGTCAACAACTCAACGATGATTGGATCACCAAGCGAGCCCTCAAAAGCGAAATGGTCTATACCATTTTAGATCCTTCGCAGGGCGATATTTTCTTCCCGAGCAATCGCTTTGGGAACAGGCTCAACGAACCCTTACAGCACGATCCGCTCGTGGCCATCACTTCTTTGATTTTTGGAAAAATTGATATTGCTTGGAAAGATAAGTACCAACTCTACCAAGCTACCTTCAACGCACGACACCAAACGGAGGAACGACTTTGGTCAGGCGATCATCTTTCTACCAACACCATCAAGACTGATGTACAGCTTTTTCCCGAGCATCGTATCGCTTACACCGAGAAAACGCTCACTATCAAAAACAATTATAACAAAACAAATACGTGGCGAAATAGAAACACGCAAGAAGCGATCTACTCCTTCTATTTACCAGAAGGAGCGGTGGTCACTTCCGCTTCTCTGTGGGTCAATGGCGTAGAAGAAAAATCCTACCTCACTACCAAAAGCAAAGCCGATAGTGCGTACAAAGCCATCGTGGGCGTAGAGCGTCGTGATCCATTGCTGCTACATTGGCAGGAAGGCAATCGGATTTCTGTAAGGGTTTTTCCCTGTACGCCCGATGAGGATCGGAAGTTCAAAATAGGTGTTACCGCCCCGCTGAAATACGATGATAAAAAATTGATTTACCAAAATATTGATTTTGAAGGGCCCAATTGGAAAGCGGCAAAAGAACAAATTCATATCCTTCCCGAAAAAGGAATTAAAAATTTGACTTCGAGACTGTGGCTCGATCAGTCCGAGGAAGGCTGGAAATATGATGGAAAATACAAATCCGATTGGAGTTTAAAAATGGACGCGCCCCCGTTGGCGTACAGTTCTTTTTCGTTCAATGGTCGTAACCTCAATGTCAAAGATTTGTTACCTTTCAACGAGAAGTTTTCTCCCCAAGAAGTTTATCTCGACATCAATGCTAGCTGGACAAAACGCAAATGCCGTCGCATCTGGAAAAATTTAAAAGATAAAACAGTTTATGTATTTGATAAAAAAATGGTTCGGGTAACCGATGATAATTACAGTACTTTATTTAAAAAATTACGTCGGCAGCGATTTAGCCTTTTTCCTTTTCATAAAATCAAAAACGTAAAAGATGCACTCGTCATCACCCGAGGAGACCAATTTTCACCGAGCCTAAGTGATCTGAAAAAAAGTACTTTTGCCGTAGAACTGAATAATTTTTTAGGGAAAAATGAAACCGCTATTCGGGTATATCATTTGGGAAGTGAAATGACCACCTACTTGAAAACACTAAAAGAATTACAAGTTTTTAATTTTCAAAAAGGAAACTGGAAAAAACTCCGACAACAACTCCATAACAATAGATTTCCAAAAGATCAGCGAGATGAATCAACGGTGAGTATTCCCATTGCCAATATGCAAATTGAAACCGAAACGGGAGAGCAAAAACTCAACAATGCGCCCGATCATTTACTTCGATTATTTGCCTACAACGATGTGATGAAAAAGATTGGGAAAAATTATTTTCAACAAAAACATATCACCGAATCGTTGATCGGAGCAGCACAAGAGGCTTACGTGGTCACGCCTATTTCGAGTATGGTCGTTCTCGAAACCCAAAAAGATTACGAACGGTTCGGCATCGAAGCAGTAAAAAATAGCCTAAAAAATGCTTCCATCAAAAACTCAGGATCAGTCCCCGAACCCCACGAATGGTTATTAATTATCCTTTGTGTAATTACAATGTTATACTTGAAGTGGAGTAGAAATTCGCTCACGGGATAATTTCCACTTCACGGGGTAATTTCCTATTACCCCGTGAATTAAAGTGGATTCCTCGTGGCAATTGCTAGAGAAACTCCTCGGGTAATTTCCTATTACCCCGTGAATTAAAGCGATTTTTAAAAATCACAGGGTAATGGGAAATTACCCCATGAGGTGAACCTGAATTCACAGGGTAATGGGAAATTACCCCATGAGGTGAACCTGTTTAAAAATAACTAAACCTTGACTGCACTCCGAAAAATATTATCCACACAATTTTCCTTGTCCAAATCAAAATGGAGTTTACTTTTGATTTTAGGATTAGGCTACCTTGTAATCTTCTTGTTACAAAAGCCCAAATATTTTTTGACAGACGATTTAGATTTTTTCTTGGGCGTCCTCTTTGCGCCCTACATCATCCGTAAAACCGCTGTTCAAAAAAGCTACCGTTTCTTCTTCGGAGCATTATTACTTTTCAGTACCCTACTTTTTTGGAGGAGCAATACTTTTTATTTTTTCGCCTTTGGATTTAGCTTGTTATTTTTTTTGGAGTCGTTTTTCTTTCGAGTCAATGCACTAGGCATTTTACTT
>JBCCJE010000236.1:0-7365 GCA_039027925.1 Bacteroidota bacterium | reverse complement strand
TTTTTAGCATATAATTTTAACACCAAGTATAAAATTCTGTAAATCAATTATTTACAAAATAGGTCATATTTTGAAGCTGAAAAACTCATTTTTTACAAAAAAACTCGTACTAGATATTTGCCAAAAACTCAATGGTGACAAGGGTTTCAGAGTTTTTGGGCAGGTACTAGGTATGGACAAGGCGTCATTCATAATTCATAATTCATAATTCATAATTCTTAATTCTTAATTCTTAATTCTTAATTCTTAATTCTTAATTCTTAATTCATAATTTTCAATTTTCAATCAAAACCGCTAACGATTCAACTGAATCCATCCCGTATATTGGTTGCCTTCTCCATCGCCTATGACGTAGAAGTAGGTACCATCGGGTAGGTCTTTGTCCTCAAATCTACCATCCCAGCCGTCATCGTTGGAATAACCTTCTTTTTGGTAAACTAGATTTCCCCAACGGTTGTAAATGCGGACAACATTCTCGGAGAAATTATCAATACCTTGAATGACCAACGTCTCATTGATGCCGTCGTTATTTGGAGAAAAACCGTTAAAGATAAATAAGTCATCGCATAGCACCTCGATAGTTACCGTCGCCGTGTCGGATATTGTTCCATTGGAAATAAAATACGTGAAACTATCTACTCCACCGCAGAATCCTGCCTCCGCTAAATAGGTAAATGATCCATCTGGATTACTGACCAATGTTCCGTTAGTCACTCCCGAAATAATTCCAAATACCAATGAATCGGGATTGAATATGTCATTGGCAAAAATATCAATGTTCACAGGATTGATAGTGACCGTAGAGGTATCATCATCTACCGCCAAAATAGTATCAATGGGGAAAGTGACCGTCACGATGTAAATAGTTGTATCGCATACCGCAAATCCATCGCAAATGACCAAACAGGCGGTATCAGTCCCTAACGCATTAGCATCAAAATCAACGCAGAAGGTACTAGGATCAAGGGTGAAATCCACACTCGTTCCCGATAAGGAATCACACACATTTTCAATCGAAACAATACCTCCAAATAACTCCGTTGTATCGGGACAGAACGTATAAGATTGATCTATATCAACCGTATCAAATACTGTCATCAATCCCGGCGGTATCACATCTATCAAAAATATCGTCGTATCACAAAAGCCCGTCGTATCACAAATCACAATACAAGCCGTATCAATTCCTCCTACATCGAAGGCGGTGACCTCAATACAATTTGGATCAATAATTTCGACATCAGCAAAATTGCCAGAGGCAGACTCGCAGTAATTAAAAATAGTATCCAGCGGTGCTGAAAATGCCGAGGTATCAATACAGAAAGTTTCCACAGAATTGACAATGACTTCTAGCGGAATAGTATCTCCAATCAACAACTCTGGCACTACCTCAATCACAATGCCCGCAGTATCAATAGTTCCGTCGGCATACTCAAATACCATACAGAACGTATCCAATCCGATCACTACCCCAGAGTACTCAATACAATTGGTATTTGGAATAAATCCAAAACCTGCGACATTGCCATCCGCAAAATCAGGACAAAGATTGATGGCACTCACAATGGTATCCGTAGCGTTAAAGCAGAAGGTATCGGTAGTACTTACCTGCACCGTTAAGATGGTATCAATTCCTCCCGTGACTACATCACAATCAATGTTCACCTCAATGGTATCTATACAACCCGCCACTGTATCAATTAGAATAATTTGGTGAAATCCAGTATCGAGTTCAATCGCAGAAGCAAAAGTCAAAATGACAAAATCGGGTTCTAAAACTGCTATAGCTCCGGTGTTCACCTGAGTAATTTCCATGACTCCGTAGGTTTGTCCCGGCGTTCCTCCACAGATCGTTCCGTTCGTATCTAACACCCAATTTCCAGATGGATCCCAGCCGTTCATCAAGGTAAGTAGTTCTTGTAGATCATTGAAGCTAGAGGAAAAAGTGACGCCCCCTACTGCCCAAGTATCTACGGTATATGGCCCAGCCGTACCCTGATCAGGTAACGCTGAAACCAAGTAGCAAGTAGAAAGGGTATCAAAGCCACAACCCTTTCGGACGTCGGTGTAGGGCGCACCGTTATCTATTACTTCAAAATTGAAAATAAAATCTTGGAAAGGAATATCTAAACACAAATCTGTAGGTGCGCTACAATCCGGTCCCACCACAGTATTCGGCCCGCTGTAATAATCTGGACAATCATCACAGATCACATTTGCGTAAAGGGTATCTAAACATCCCGTAACCAAATCGGTAATAATTAACTCGTGAAAACCAGTATCAATGGTGAGTAAAGTTCCATTCGGAATTTGATTGATATCCACTTCAAGGTTGGTGGATGCTCCCGAATTGATTTGAATTAAGTTTAAACTTCCGTAATTCGCTCCCGGTGTTCCTCCCGTGATGACCGATCCATCTAGTATCCAGTTGCCTGTGGGATCCCACCCATTTATGGAATCTACGAGTTGGGAAATGACATTAAACGAATCAATCGTAAAGGGAACCCCATTGACCTCCCACGAGGTAAGCGAGTAAGGCCCATCGGGTGCAATATTCAAAAATGCTGAAAGTGAGTAGAAAAATGTGGTATCAAAATTACACCCTTGGTTACCGATATTGAAGGGCTGACCATTATCGGTAAGGCTAAAGTTAAGTACTTGCGCTAGTTCTATTTCCAAACAATAATCAGCTCCATCTACACAATTATCCGTCACCAATGAGATAGAATCTTCTTGGATGATGTTATTACCCGCATTTACACATTCAGGTAAGACTGTTACGATAAAACAAGTGGTATCCGTAAGAATGTTATAATTCGCTAATACACAAATGGTATCCACAAAAACGCCCGCCGTATCATTGGCAGTATAAACCAAGCAACTATCGTTAAGTGCCCACGAGCCGTAAATGGAATTTCCCATAGTACCTCCGCCCAGTAATTGATAAGTGGTTAGAGAGTCCACAAAACAAGAATCCAAACTCACACAAATTGAACTTGCCGTATTGATGGGAAGAATTAAACTTACCTCCTCCGAAGTTGGACAATCGTCTTGACAGTCATCCTCCACCAAAACATCATTGGCTACCACGGTACACCCGGCCTGATCCGTAATCGTCAAATCGTACAACCCCGCCTCAAGGTTAAATCTATTTTGCGGATCACTTGCACCGGGCAGATCGTCCCAGTCAAAAAGTAAAATTCCCGTACCTCCAAATCCAAAAGTCGCAATTTCCCCAAGATCATTACAATCCGCATCCAACACTTGAACCACAAGTTCGAGTGGCTCGGCGTCTATCACTTCAAAGCAAGCCTCCCCTGCCAAGCAGTCATTACCATCCGTCACGACAATACAATAATTACCTGGGGCTAACTGCCCATTGGTTGCTTCGTTACCTAGAGCATCAAAAATAGTTTCCGTAGGATTACCTACAAATCCACCACTCAATGTTACATCGTATAAAACTTCGCCATCTAACTCTCCCGTACAGGAAACAGATACTACGTTATTAGGATTGTTAATGGTGATATCTGCGCCCGCTACGTTTTCTAATAATGCAAATGTAAGTGAATCAATACATTGGTTCGGTCCATTATCAATTACTGTAACACTATACACACCGCCCGGTAAATTATCTCTATTGGGAGCATCAATGTTAGGGTTATCACTCCAGATGTACGTGTAGTTAGTACTACCGCCCGTAATGGTTAAGTTGACTTGTCCATTGGCGACTTGACAATCAGGAGTGCTGATAATATTGGCTTGGATGTCCAGCAAGGAAGCAGACTCAATAAATACTTCGATGACGTTGATACAGTTAGTAATGACATCGGTAACGGTTACATAATTCACCCCGGGAGCTAAATCGGGACGAATGGCGCCGACACCTCCGTCGCTCCACACAAACTCATTGTTGGTTTGGGGCTCTAAAACTGCCGTTCCGTTACTGACACTACAACTAGCAGGCGTAGAAGAAAAGATATTTACCTGTGGCCCATCCGAATTTCCAATAACTAATGAATCTACGGAAAAACAAGTTGGGTTCGTCGCATCGGTGATCGTATAAGTATAAGTTCCCGCCGTTAATCCTGTAATGGTGTTGGAAGTGCTAGTCCCAGCAGACCAAGCAAAATTGTAAGTGCCCGAACCTGCTACGTTCAACGTAACTGCTCCGTCGGCATTATCACAGGTAGCAGCCGTGACAATCGAATTTTGTACTTGTGGAGGAATACATCCAGCACAATCAATCAACGCAATCGGCGCACCCGCCACGTCCAATGCTCCACAAATAGTACCGCCCCCTTGGATAAGATCTGCATTCAAATCTATACCATTGGAGTAGTTATTTGGATCTAGAGTAGTAGGATCAAATACCAAAGTATGAATCGTATAATTGCCCAGCGCATTTACCGAAAATTGTGGCGTAGTATTTACCTGAGCCACGTCTAAACCTGTCCCTGTCGTCAATACGTAAATTAGGGAAAACCCAGTAGGCACATTAGGACTGCTTACTTCGGTAGCAGAAATAGTCAACGGATTTCCCGTAAAACAAATGTTAGTAGAGTCTGCCTGAAGTGTTCCAGCCGTTGCTTGGCAAGTGATGCAACCATCAGCTACCACTATATCGTCAAGGCTTGCTGTGCAGCCTAGACCATCAGTTACCATCACAGAATAATTTCCAGCAGCTAAATCTACTCTATTTTGAGGATCGTTATTTCCTCCTACATCTGCCCAATTATAGGAGTAACTTCCGCTACCTCCTGTAACTGATAAAGTGATCGAACCACCTTGCGTACACGAAGTAGGTAAAACCAAAGGATCAATCACAATGGAATCAGGCGCAGTAATCGTAAAGCATTCATTTCCAGCCAAGCAGCCGTCTCCGTCTATAATTTCCACACAATAATCTCCTGCCATTAGAGCTAGAGGAGAAACCACATTTCCCGCGGTATCTACTATTCTCTCGGTAGCATTCGGGACAAATCCTGCACCCGTAGTAAATGTATAAGTCACCGTGCCCGTGGCATCTCCGGGACAATCGGGAGACGAAGTGGAAGTGATAGTAATGGTTGCTGTTCCGAGTGGATTTTCGCTGATGGTAAAATTACCTATTACAAAACAGCTTGGATTACCAATCTCCGTGATCGTCACCGTGTAGTTACCAGTTGCTAGTCCAGTTACCGTATTTGAATTACCATTTCCTGCGGAAAAGTTGTACGTGTAATTATTGTTATTACCGAGTACATTTACGGTAGCACTACCGTTGGGTTGGTTACAATCGGCTGCCGTAGTGATGATGTCCAAGACCACAGGAGTAATACACGGCGCACTACAATCAATCACCTGCACGGGCGCACCGCCTACATCCAAAGCAGCGCAGATACTGCCGCCGCCCTGAATCAAGTCTGCGTTTAGGTTAAATCCATCGGAATAATTCGCAGGATTTAAAGTATTAGGATCATAAACCAAGGTATGAATTGTGTAGTCCCCAAAATTGCTTACCGTAAATTCGGGGGTCGCATTGGCCTGTGCAATCGTTAAGCCCGAGCCCGTGGTCAACACGTAAAGTGTCGTAAATCCAGCGGGGACGGTAGGTACATTCAATTGACTTGCCGAGATAAGTAAAGGCTGCCCCGTAAAACAAATATTCGTGGAATCAGCTTGTAGCGTTCCTGCATCTGCTTGGCAAGTTGGGTTGGTACAGCCATCCGTAATTGTAATGTTATTCAAAGCAGCGGTACACCCCGTTCCGTCGGTAACAGTAACCGAATAATTTCCAACTGCTAGGTCTGTCCTATTTTGCGGATCATTATTTCCGCCCAAATCTGCCCAGTCAAAAGTATAATTACCATCTCCGCCAGTTATTGATAAACTGATTGATCCACCCTGCGTACAAGTCGTCGGCGTAGTTGTCGGTGTAATCGAAATGGGATCGGATGTCCCTGTGATCGTAAAGTTTTCGACGATAAAACAACTGGGGTTGACGTTGTCGGAAATCGTCACCGAGTAATTACCTGCGGTCAAGCCAGTAACGGTATTTAAGCTGGAATTTCCCGAGGAAAAGTTATACGTAAAGTTATTGTTATTTCCCACCACGTTGACACTCGCCGTTCCGCTCGTGCTACACGAAGCGGGGCTAGTCGAGATATCAATTAAAATTGGATCGGTACACGGCGCACTACAATCAATCACCTGCACGGGCGCACCGCCCACATCCAAAGCAGCGCAGATACTGCCGCCGCCCTGAATCAAATCTGCGTTTAGGTTAAATCCATCGGAATAGTTGTTGGGGTTTAAAGTATTAGGATCATAAACCAAAGTATGAATCGTGTAGTCCCCAAAATTGCTTACCGTAAATTCGGGAGTCGCATTGGCCTGTGCAATCGTTAAGCCCGAGCCCGTGGTCAACACGTAAAGTGTCGTAAATCCAGCGGGGACAGTAGGCGCATTCAATTGACTTGCCGAGATGACAAGCGGCTGTCCCGTAAAACAAATATTCGTGGAATCTGCTTGTAACGTTCCTGCAGTGGCAGTACAATTATTGCTACAAAGAAATGGCACAACAATAGTTAAACTTTGCAGACATCCCAGATCATCCGTGATATCAATAGAATAATTACCTGCCGTCAAGTTATTCCGATCTTCCACATTACTCGACCCAGAAATATCCAACCAATCAAAATTATAATTCCCTGAACCACCTGAGGTTGTCAAATCAATAGCCCCTAACTGATTGCAGGTTTCGCCCGAAGTGGATACTGAAACAGATATCGGCGGAACGATAGTAACCGACGTATTCAGCGTACCGATATTGTTATTGTTTTGATCTATTAAATCTACCTCAATTGTATATGTCCCAGCGTTAGGATTGGTATATGTAGGCGTCGCAGCATTCGGATTATTGAATGATCCAGCAGTCGCAGACCATTGTAAGGAAATGGATGGATCAACTCCCGAAACAGCAAATTGGATAACTTGCCCCGAACAAATAGTAGTATCAGCTGGAAAAATGTCCATCAGGGTAGCAGTAATTTTACCGCTAGAAAAATTATCGGTAGGTTCATTTTTCTCCAAATACTTGATATAATCGTTCGATTCAAAAATATTCGAAAAAGCAATGCTTGGATTCAGCATCATCAGAAAACAAAAAGGTAATACATAACTCCAGAAGTTACATACCCCTTTAGTGTCGTAGTCAGGCAAGTGTAAATGTCGTCTCATAGAACAAGAGTGTAAGCAATGGTTGTTTGCTGTTTGTTTAATCTGAATCCTTAATTGTATTGTCACAAATAAGGAGATAAGTGGTTGAATTTTAAATTGTCCTAAACATGAAAAAATAGGTTCATCACAGGTACAAAAACCAAG
>JBCCJE010000235.1:0-7373 GCA_039027925.1 Bacteroidota bacterium | reverse complement strand
ATTTTCCGAACCATTTTTCAAAATACATACTGATGAGAAATTTGTTGATCGTTATCCTCACCGTTTGTGCATTTTCATTAAGCATTCAAGCACAAGAAAAATCTGAAAAAAATCAAAAGAATATGTTGAAATACGGCTACGGCTCTACGTGGCACAGCAACGAAATGGTAGGTAATTATCAATACGGAGAATATACTAGATTTTTAGGAAAGCGATTTGCGGTGGGAGCATTAGCGGGATACCTGAACGCTGATAATTTTAGCGATGGCAACGTGACTGACTATGCCTTCGAAGCGTGGAAAGGTGATCTTAATCTTTACCTATTACCTATCAAGAATTCTGACGTTAGCCTAAAAATAGGTGGTGGTGGAAGTTACTGGATAGGTGAATTTCGATCCAAGGATAGCACGGATATAGACTTTACCGTAACCGACGAAGAAAATTATGGCTGGAACATTACCGTAGAGTTCGAAGTTTACATCGTGAACACGCTAGCCATCGGCGCAAGAACGGCCTTTACCAAATCAGTCAACGAAGAAAATTACTACTTCTTCGGCTTGAATGCAGGGTTTAAATTTTGAAAGCCCGCATGGAAGGTTAAAAAATTTGAGGGGCTTTCCCAAAAGTGTACAGCTTTTAAAGCTGTAATTTCTTTGTTATAAAACCAAACAAAACTTTTGGGAAAGCCCCTCAAATTCTCCAAATTTTAGTTTTTTCAAAACTTAGGACAATTAAGTTTAAAGCGTTCCTTGGCGGGGTGCGTGTACATTAGCGAAACCTCAAAAGCTCCTCTATTTTGCGAAGCATCTCTAAGCGAAGAAGCGTTAATATCGTAGCTCAACCCTAACTGAAATCTCTCCATTTCCAAAATAGTAGAGACAATCACTGCATCTATGTGCGAACTGTCTAAAGCCCTGGATAACCGACCCCACAATCCTGCTCGGATGGCTAGCTCTCGCCAATCGTTATTACTGTATCTAAAATTGGCACCTAAGTTAGTTTGAAAAGAAGGCCCCTGACCCATGACCAAAACGGCAGGCAGTACACTCAACTCACGGGAGAGCGGAAGTTCGGCTCCGGCGTGACCTACCCACCGAGTGTAGAGGGTTTCACTTTCGCCCTCATAGAGGGAAATTTCAACGGGACTAATATGATTCAACGCTCCACCGATGTAGAAGCTCGTATTCTCATCAATGCGGGTGTACCACAGTAAGCCAGCATTAAAATCCAAAAACACATTTGAAGCGTTATTCAGATTGGGTTCGAGATTATTAGCCCCCTGATTGACGGAGATAGTTGGCTCATCCCACTGGGCGGAAAACCACAGGCGACCGGGGTCTAGCTTATTTTGTCCTATTCCCAACTGCGCTCCCGCTACTAAGTATTGGCTTTGAGAGCTGTATTTACTTCCTGATAGTTGCTTCATGTAAGAAGCACTTAGATTGCCACGGTACTGCGCAAAAAGAGATTCGCCCGCCTGATCCTGAAGGACGTTGACACCGTAGGAAAAATAATCATTTTTACCCACTCTGTGCTTTTTGTCAAAACTAGCGTGAACCGTTCGGGAAGGAAAAGAACTGAGAATACTGTTGTACTGCTCTCGGTAATTGAGGGATATTCTAAAACTTCCTTCGAATACACCCGTTAGCGCAGGATTGAGGTATAAGGGAGCAGTATAGAATTGGGAAAACTGTTTGTCCTGACCATTTGCTCGAAACATCAAAAGACAAAAAAGGACAGATAAAATTAACGTAGATGTCTTATTCATTTTTATTCAAAAATTTGAAGCGCAACTTTCGGAATATTTTTTATCCAAAAAAATTACGCTAGTGTTTGCTTTTTATTTTAAAACTCATTCTCGCATCGTTATCGCAGCAAGGTAGAATGCCCTTTGAAGGATTCCGTTGCTCCATCAATGTATTCTACTTCCAGATACCAAATGTAAACTCCAGGATTCATTTCTTTACCATCAAAAGTACCATCCCAGCCTACGTCTTCTGCGTTGATTTCGAAAGGTACTACGTTTTGGTACACCAACTCTCCCCAGCGAGAATATACCCTAAAGTTATTGACTATGGTTCCTTCCCTACCGTGTGTTCGCAGCAGATCATTATTTCCATTTCTGTCGGGAGAAAAACCAGTAGGGACGAACACGCGTCTGTCTTTATTGATAAAAACAGTAACAAAATCCTCGCCCTTGCAGCCAAATTCATTTTCTACTACCAGTCGGTAAGTGGTTGGGAAAAGTAGTCCAATGGCAACGGTGTTAGGACAATCGGTACAATTTAAACTATCAGTCGGACTCCAAGTGTAAAAATAATTATCAGATGGCGTCACCGTAGAAGCAATATTAGCAGGCTGTCCCAAGTCAATATTTATGTCTTCTCCTAGGTCAACGACGATGGGTTCTGGCCCTCCAACAAAAACGTCAAAGAAAGCCTCACAGCCATTTCTATCCCTCACGTTGATCGGATAGCTACCCACTTCTAGCCCTAGAAAAGTACTTGCTGCCGAATAATCACCACCAGCAAAACTGTACTGATAAGGTGCCGTTCCGCCCTGCCCATCAACGAACAAAGCACCATCTTGATCCCCAAAGCAAGTGACACTATCTGATTGCAGATCGGCCCAAAGAGGTGGAGGGGATTCCACCTGTACGGAGTCCACGACGACACATCCGTTGGCATCCGTAATAGTGACAGTGTAAAGGCTGGCTACTAGGTCATCGAGGTTGACTTCGTTGGAACTAAAATTTTCGGTGGTGTCATTATTCGTCCACGCAAACGTATAATTCGGTAATCCTCCCGTGAGAGTAGTAGAGATAGTACCTTCTTCTTCCCCAAAACAATCACTCTCCGTAGTCACAAAAGCGACCTGAATCTCAGAAGGTTGCCCTACGGAAAAACTAGAAATAACAGAACAATCATTAATGTCCGTTATGGTCACTAGGTAATTTCCGAAAGCTAGGTTGGTAGCCGTCGCCGTAGTTTGATTATTGGCATTGGCGTCCCACTCGTAGGTAGCTATCTGCGCCCCACCGACGGTCAAGGCTATTTGTCCATCTGCACCTTCAAAACACGTTGGGTCTTGGATGTCAGCATTAGCAGCTATAGCTAGAGGTTCTACCAAAGCAGCCGTTGCTTGGCTGGAACATCCTTGCGCATCGGAAACAGTGATAGTGTACTCACCGGCAGCAAGGTTGTTGTTAGCAATTGTATTTATATTGTTATTCCAAGAGTAGGTGTAGTTATTCAAGTCACCCCCTCCTACTCCACCAGTAACGATATTTACGCCCAGTTGACCATCCGAATTTCCATTGCAAGAAGGTTCTGACTGAATAATATTGATCGTGATTTCTTCTAGCTCTGTCACAGTCAATGCAGTCTCGGCGGTACATCCATTTCCATCCGTTACGGTAACTATGTAATCTTGTGCGGATAAATTCTCCGCTAGATCGGAGGTATTACCATTGCTCCATTCGTAAAGGTAATCTTGTCCAGTACCCCCAGCAGCAGTTACTGTAGCTACACTACCGTTTTCCCCAAAACAGCCTACAAAAGTTTGGACGGCGGAAGCAGTTACGGCAGAGGAAGGTTGTTGAATATTGGTTGTTTCGATGATAGTACATCCATTAAAATCAGTAACCGTAACGGTATAATTTCCAAAAGGAAGGCTAGTTGCCGTCTGGGTAGTTTGCCCCGGAAGCGTGTTCCATTGATAAGTATAGGGCATCGTCCCTCCCGTAGGCATTGCCATTGCTACACCATCCACATCGCCAAAACAATTGACGTCAGTCGGACTGATCGAAGTCGTCAGCACATCGGGTTCGTTCACTTCTACGGAGGCTGTCGCTGTACACATAGAGGCATCCGTGACCGTCACGGTGTAAGCACCAGCGGAAAGACTATTGGCAGGATTCGAAAACTGCGCTAAAGGATCACTCCATAAATAGGTGAAACCTCCAGCCCCTCCAGAGACCATTAACTCGGCTAATCCGTCGTTGCCACCATTGCAGGACACATCCGTAGCTATAATACTATCCACCACAATTAGATTCGAAGCTGGAATATTGAAAAATACCGTATCAGCACATCCATCAATGTCTGTTAGAATCACTTGGTGATCTCCAACCGATACACTTTGAAAATTACCATTCGCTTGGGGGGGATCATCATCTAATTGGAAAGTATAATTGCCTGTACCAATACCGACCGCCTGAACAATGACTGCTCCATCATTTGTATTGGCACACGAGGGGGGGGTGATGCCATTGGGTGGAATTTCAGCTTGTATTTGGCATAAAAAATAAGTACACGTCACACTCGCAATTTCTACGGCACAATTAACATTATTCACATCGGCCTGCACTTCCAGGGTGACTATGTCTCCGTTGGAAAGGCCTTCAACGATGTGGGTACTACCATCACTTGCGGGCATCCAACCTCCACCGTTTACATTCACTAGATAATTAGTGATGCCCGGGATTTCATCCCAGGAGAAACTCAACCCTCCGTTGAAAAGGGAATCACAATCTAAATTCGTTGGTGCTGTGAAATTTGGCAAAACATTGACGGTAATCGTGTCCGCATAGCCACACCCATAATCATCAGATACCTCAAGGATGTAGGTAGAAGTGACCGTTGGACTAGCCACGGGATCAGGACAATCATAACAAGACAATCCCGCAACGGGAGACCACTCGTAAACCACATTATTTTCGGTATTAAAACAAATGGACCAAGAATTAAAAAGCCCCAAATCATTGACCCCAAATCCATCCGTGATGAGCAGTTCCCAAGTACCATTAATAGTTGCCCCTGTCAAGTCTGACCAATCTCCTTCGGGCACGAAGTCACCCGTGAAAGGAGCAGAACCACTCGTGATGGGCGTAGTAGCAGTCGGCGAAAAACAAGTGTTGGTGTAATTATCCCCAGCGCCACCATTGCCGGTAGAAAGCTCCATGATTTCGCCAGTAGGTGCACTTAAAAATATCCGAATGTCCGCCGCAAAATCCGTTTCCAAATCCAAACAAACTCCACAAATCTGGGTTTGTGGATCAGTCAGTATCAGCGGATTGATTGTAGTTACTTCAATGGGGGCAGCGTACGGATCAGTGGGTGGATGATTCGAAAATCCAAGCGGATACAAAGGGAATGACTCAAAAGTAATACTCTGACTAGCCAGACCTCCAGAGTTGGTCGCATCAATCTGTACTGGCAGCCCATCGCAAATAGTGGTATCCTGCAATGTACTCTGGGGTTCGGGGCAGGAGAAGCAATCTGGATGCGTGGGTGGCAAAATGGTTATCAATACTGAAGTATCGTAAGTGCAACCAAAATCATCCTGAATTTGAAAAGTATAACTCGCCGTTCCAGCATTTTGAGGAGAAGCGACGATAGAATCAGCCGTTTGAAAAAATATAGAAGGATTGTCCAACCAAGAAAAATCTACGATCTCAGGAGTGAAGGTTTCAATGTCGGGATAAAGCGAAGATTCGAACTCGATACTCCATTCGAAAATAAATCCATTGTCTATGCCCCAGAGGTCTTCTACTTGGATCGTCCATTCTCCGTTGAGCGGACATCCCAATAGATTGGACATAGGATTAAAGGAATTATAATTTCCGGGGGGCAAAGTTCCTGTCCCACCCAACGTAGTATTGGCGTATTCGATCCACGTTCCGTTAGTAGCATCGGGTGTCCAACAATATTCGTAACCCACGCCTGGTATCGGCTCGGGCAAAGACTCATCTGCTTCGAAGGGTTCTCCCAAAAATACCTCTCCGCCAAAAGTTCCGGGATGATCGTGCAGAATAATGGAAGTACCATCTGGACACTGAATAGAAATTTCTAAATCTCTCATCCAAGAATGCTCCATGACCACACAAATTCGTTCTATGTCATTAACATTTGAAAGTACTTGTCCAGGAGTAAAATTCGAAAAACCGATACTCGTTTCGTAGGCCACGCCAGTACCATCGGGCAGTGCCAAGGAATCCGAACGTACACCTGCCGTTGGGAAACTACCAATTACAGGGGTAACGCCTACTACGAAAGCACTGTCTGATTGATTAACTATGGCACTTAGCGTCACCGTATCCCCTGCACACAACTGATCGGGAACATCCCCTAAAATTGAAAAAGCAGGATTAGTAGATACCCGAATACGCTGACTAATAAAATTGGTATTCGTACATCCAAACTGATCCGTTATGGTTAATTGAACGATGTAACCACCGGGCGCATCGTAGGTATGAGAAACATTGGGGCCTAATCCAAAAGTCCCATCTCCAAAATCCCATTCGAAGGAAGAAGTCAAGTCGGAATGATTGTACACAATACCATCCTGTGGGTAAGACCCCTGTCCATTAAAGAAAACTCGATCCCCCGGACAAATGTCAATGTATCCTGTATCGGGAGGAACAACTGCCGGCATCGTGCTCGTCAACTCCGCAATGATCGTCTGGCAGGAAGGAATACAGTTGATGTCTGCCTGCCAACCTTCTGCCTCGGCGCTACCGTCGGAGGCAAACGTAACCGTCAGACAGCCAGAAGTATTGGCTGCCGTAGCTTGGATGATGAAGGGAGAACCTGGAGTAAAATCCGTATGGCAAGAGAGGGCAGGCGCCGAAGCATCTGGCCCGTCGAAGAAACAAAGCAAATCTCCCTGCGCAATGTTTACCGCAGAAAAAATAAGTTGTACGTGAGTACCACTCGTAGCGTCCGAGCAGATCGTAGTCGTGAAGGACTCGTCGGACTGGTACGTCCCCAAACTGCCGCCACTATCGTAGAAAAAACCTGAACAATCAGTAATGGCTGTTCCGTCCATATCATAAGACTGACCAAAGCCGACTATTAGAGAAAAGCAGAAAAATACAACTACCAAAAGATTCCCAACGAATCCATTGGCAGGGCTAAGAACGTTTTTATTCAGATACCAATTGGGCATAAAAACTTGATGTAAGTGTTTGCGCATAAGCAAGTCCGATTTGGGATTTTTATCAAAAAAAATTTCAGCTTAAAAAATAAAAAAGAGAGAACACAAGTTTCATCATAATCATTCTAATTCATTGATGAATTGTAAATTTGCTGATTTGCAACAACCTTTGCGAAAAACTTACCTTTAGAATCACATCCAGGCAGCGGGCAATGCGCCGATGTTTCGTCGTAATTTGTCTTTGGCGTTGGTCGTCTATCGGCATTACTGTTCACAGACTGAGTGTCCTCCGAGTCAAGATCTTCATCGTCGCAAACACCGTTTACAGTGCTCTGGCTTTTGCTCTTGCCAACGGGGACTTTTTTGTTGGCCAATTTCACCTTGCCGAGGTAGGACGCTTTGTTCTTGGTCCCTGTAGCTGCTTTGCTTTGTTCACT
>JBCCJE010000234.1:0-7393 GCA_039027925.1 Bacteroidota bacterium | reverse complement strand
TTTCATAGAGCAAAAATATAATTGAAAATTGAAAATGGAGAATTGAAAATTTTAAAATAATGTAGCCATTTTTTTGAGTCTTTCGATACACGTTCATTCGAAATTTTCAATTTTCA
This sequence comes from Bacteroidota bacterium, assembly GCA_039027925.1. GTDB lineage: Bacteria > Bacteroidota > Bacteroidia > Chitinophagales > Saprospiraceae > CAJQQY01. The sequence continues at coordinate 7,277 of JBCCJE010000234.1, read as the reverse complement.
ATTTTCAATTTTTAATTACCTCCTTACTTGTCCGATAAACTGTCCCTCTGAAAAAATAATAGATTTCTCCCTCTCGTATTATGTTTTTTTTCATAGAGCAAAAATATAATTGAAAATTGAAAATGGAGAATTGAAAATTTTAAAATAATGTAGCCATTTTTTTGAGTCTTTCGATACACGTTCATTCGAAATTTTCAATTTTCAATTCTCAATTTTTAATTACCTCCTTACTTGTCCGATAAACTGTCCCTCTGAAAAAATAATAGATTTCTCCCTCTTCATTCGTGACGTTGACGTCAAAGTCCGCAGTTTTGTACGTAACATTTAAAGGTTTGGCTTCTGCGTAGAGAATGTCTCCTTCTTTCGCAGATTTAGAGTAGTGCATCGTTCCGTTGATAGAAACTGCCATTCGTCCGTAGGAATTTGAGGCAAAGGCAAAGGCACTATCCGCAAAGGTAAATGCAATACCGCCATGCAACATACCGTGTCCGTTCAACATCTCTTTGCGGACTCGCATTTTTATTTTACAATGACCTTCTTCAATCAAGATAGGTTCAATGCCTAACCACTGACTGCAATAATCTTTTGACATCATTTTTTGGAAAACGGCTTTGGCGAGGTGAGTGGGGCTGGGCATTGGAGAACTTATTTTTAGCCCTGCCTGTCAAAATTGGTCAGGCAGGCGCAGACCTGTGAACGCTGGAATAGGCTAGCAATTTATCATTTAAGGCATTTAAAATAATCAAATGGCTCTAAGCAATCATCACATTGAAACAAGGCTTTGCAAGCCGTTGATCCGAACTGACTAATCATCTTGGTATTGGTAGAACCACAGTTGGTACATTTCACAATGCGCTCCCCGTCAATCAAGGCGCGCTTGTCAGCAGACTCTCCCAAAGGTGCAGCGATGCCGTACTCCTCCAATTGTCTCCGTCCATTCTCTGTAATCCAATCGGTAGTCCACGCAGGAGATAACACTAGTTTTACGGTGGTGTCATATCCCGCAGCATCCATCTTTAATTTTATATCGGTAGCGATAGTATCCATGGCGGGACATCCCGAGTAGGTTGGTGTGATTTTTACTAACAATGCTTTCCCGTTCAATTCAACATCTCGAACTACCCCCATATCCATAATGCTCAAAACAGGAATTTCGGGATCAGATACTTCTCTCAGAAGTTCCTCTACCATGTCCATTTCAGTAATACTCAAATTATTCATTGCTCATTATTAATTATTCACGATTCATTATAACATTACCATTGCATGTTGGGATAGGCTCGCTGCATGTACTGTAGGTTAGCCAAGATGAATCCCATTTGCTCGGTGTGAATACCTTGTTTACCATTAGTTTGCCGATTAGGAATTTGTGGTATTTCAATGGTTGCTGCTTCGAAGACGGAGTGAATGGTCTCTTCAAAAATAATTTTGATGGCATCCAAATCCGCCCCGATGCCTAACTCTTTCATCTCTTTTTCAACTGGCGTTTCGTTAAATAATTCGTGGACAAACGGATAAAGATGATGGATAGCAGCTTGCATGCGCTCGTGACTTTCTTCCGTTCCGTCGCCCAGTCGCTTGACCCACGAAGTAGAAAATCGTAGATGATACTTGCTTTCTTTGATGGATTTTGCGGCGATGGCGGCAATGGTCTCATCGTTACTTTTCATTAACTGCTCTAGCAACGGCTTGTGAAACGCATCAAAGAAAAATTGCCGCCCAATGACGTAAGCGAAATCTGTATTTGGCTGTTCCACCAAAATCGTATTGCGATAATCTCTATCGAACCGAAGGAAAGCAATAGAATCCTCCGTCGCATCTCCTCCTTTGATTTCGGCAGCATATTGAAAATAACTTCTAACCTGACCAAATAAATCTAGTGAAATATTGGTCAGCGCAATATCTGTTTCCAAACTCGAACCATGCCCACACAACTCTGAAAGTCTATGCCCAAGGATCATCGAGTTATCTCCGAGCATCAGTAAATATTCATATAATCTTTCTTTCACAGGAATTGATTTATTTTTAGTAAGAGTTTTGATATGTTAAGAACATAGCCACAAAGGTTTTTTCCAAAGAAAAAGTGTTTTGGACTCACCGTGAATTCGACAATTCTTCATTCTTCATTTTTAATTCTTCATTAACTCAGTTACATGTGTTGGATTTCATCAGGTAGATCATAGAATGTCGGATGACGATAGGCTTTATCTTTCGCAGGTTCGAATAGTTCACCTTGCTTCTCAGGATTCGATGCAGTGATGTGTTTGGATTCGACTACCCAAATGCTAACACCCTCTTGTCGGCGAGTGTAAACATCTCTAGCATTTTCCATCGCCATAGTCGCATCGGCGGCGTGCAAGCTGCCAACGTGACGGTGTTCCAAACCATTCTTATTTCGAATAAAGACTTCCCAGATTGGATATTCTTCTTTCATTTTTCGAATTTTTGTAATTATTAGGATTGGCTTGCGCCAACTAATTTTTTGGTTTGTAAAAGCCGTGTTACACCGCTTCCTTCAGTTGCTCTCTTTGCTTTTGTTTTTCGGAATAAGCTATTGCCGCATCTCTTACCCACTTACCGTTGTCCCAAGCATCTCGGCGCGCTTGTAGGCGTTCTTTGTTACACGGACCATTCCCTTTGACTACTCTCCAAAATTCCTCCCAGTCAATTTCCCCAAAATCATGATGCCCTCTTTCTTCATTCCATTTTAGATCAGGATCAGGAACGGTGATGCCAAGTATCTTGGCTTGCTCCACGGTGATGTCCACAAACTGCTGACGGAGTTCATCGTTCGTTTTACGTTTGATTTTCCACTTCACGGATTGCTCGGTATTCGGTGAGTCTTCATCACGAGGCCCGAACATCATCAAGCTAGGCCACCACCATCTGTTGAGCGCATCTTGTGCCATCGCTTTTTGCTCGGGCGTTCCTTTACAGAGTGTTAACATGATTTCGTAGCCTTGGCGTTGGTGAAAACTCTCCTCCTTACAAATCCGAACCATCGCTCTTGCGTAAGGACCAAAAGACGTTCGAGTCAGCATCACCTGATTAATGATCGCTGCGCCATCTACTAGCCAGCCAATCGCTCCGATGTCTGCCCAAGTCATAGTGGGGTAGTTGAAAATACTAGAATATTTTGCTCTGCCGCTGTGAAGCTGTTCGAACAGTTCATCTCTGCTGATCCCTAAGGTTTCGGCAGCAGAATAAAGATATAAACCATGACCAGCCTCGTCTTGGACTTTAGCTAAAAGACCCACTTTACGGCGGAGTGTAGGCGTTCGAGTAATCCAATTTCCCTCGGGCAGCATACCTACAATTTCGGAATGTGCGTGTTGGGAAATTTGTCGGATGTGGGTTTTTCGGTATTTTTCAGGCATCCAATCTTTGGGCTCGATTTTTTCACCTGCATCAATTCTGTCTTGAAATTTTTTTTCTAAATCTTGGGTATTCATATTTTAAAAATTTTTCAACGCAGAGATGCAAAGGGACTAAGAGTTTTTAATTTTCAAAAAACTCTGCGGCTCTGCATCTCTGCGTTTTTTATTTAACTATCAAAATCTACTACTACTTTTTCACTCGTCGGAAGAGCCTGACAAGTAAGAATGTATCCTTGTTCTATCTCGTCATCTTCTAGGCCGTAATTGACTAGTACCTCTACGTCGCCTTCAACCAATTTCGCTCGGCAAGTACAGCACACTCCGCCTTTACAAGCGTAAGGTAAATCTGCGGAATTGTTCAACGCTGCGTCTAAGATATTATCAGACCCTTGTTCTATTTTGAAACTCATACTTTTTCCTCCTTCCAAAATAGTGACGTCTGCTACTTTTCCTTTGAAGGTTTGAGCTACTTTTTTCTTAGCCTCCACGCTACTACCTGCCGTCGTAAATAGTTCGAAATGGATATGCTCTTTTGCCACACCTTTCTCTACCAAAAAATCACGAATCATTAAAATCATGGCTTCGGGGCCGCAAGAAAAATAATCATCAATCCGATCTACATCACAAATTGTCTTAAAAATAATCTCCATCTTTTCCTTGCTCAATCTTCCTTCGAGTAGCGGAATACTTCGATGTTCCTTAGTAAGGAAATAAAATACCTCGAAGCGTCTCATAAATTGATTTTTCAAGGCTTCGAGTTCTTCTTTAAGAATGATAGATTGGACGGTCTGATTAACGTAAAATAATTTAAAGGTTGAATTTGGTTCGGCTAAGAGATGGGTTTTGATAATAGAAAAAATGGGCGTGATGCCACTTCCCGCAGCGAACGCTACGTAATTTTTTTGTTGGGTTTGATCTACATCAACGTAAAAATTTCCATTGGGAGTCATCACTTCGAGTTCGTCGCCCACTTGCAGTACTTCGTTGGCGTAAGTAGAAAATTTTCCGTCTGGAATTTTTTTGATACCTACCTTCCATTCTACATCCAACGGGCTAGAGCACAAAGAATAACTTCTACGAACGACCTCATCGTTGATGTTGGCTTGTAGCGTTAAATACTGACCTTGTTTGAAATGGAACTGCTCTCGAAGAGACTCAAGAACATCTAAAGAAATGATCGAGCAATCTGCCGTAGTTTTCTCGATATCGGACACTCTTATTTTATAGAATTTGTCTGACATTGATCTTTTACTTCTTTTTTATAGGTTAATAACAATTTGCGACTACTACTTGTTCATACAAAACTAACGCTTGTTAGTTAAACAACCAAAAAAATTATGCCTTTTTTAGGCCGCCTACGAGGTTAGTGATGAGTTCTGTTTCTAAAACGAGCGCGTTAACATTTTTGTTTTTGGCGTACCAAGAGTAAAGCCAGCGGAGCGTTGACAAGATGGAGAAGCTAGCTATCTCAACGTTGACGGAGCGCAGGTAGCCGTCTTTGATGCACTTGCGAAGTATTTTTTTAAACTCTTTTTCGTAGTCATCCCTCAGTTTTAAATATGCTCTTTTTATATCATCATCGAGGTGTACCCACTCGTTGGGTATCAGCGAAACGGCATCGGTATTCTCTATCGTAATTCTGATTTGATCGGCGATGACTCGTTCAAGTTGTTGGATGGAGGTGAGTGGAGAGTTGGTTATTTCCTGAATTCCCTTGGTGTAGCGAGCGGCGAGTGGCAGCAATACCGCCTGAAGAATCTCTTGCTTGTTTTTGATATGATTATAAAGGCTAGCAGGTTGGATTTGCAATTCGTCCGCAATGTCTTTTACGGTAGTTGCCGCATATCCTTTTTTACGAATAAGGCGGGCAGATTTTTCTAAGATTTCTGCTCTTCTGGATTTATTTTTTTGCATTCACAAAACTAGGGAATAATTATGAATTTAAAATTATGAATTAACGTTCATCATTTCAAAAAATCCCTTTGCTTTGAGTAGGCATTCTTCGTATTCATTTTCGGGAATGGAATCAAAAACGATAGCGCCGCCAGTTTGGTAGCTAAGGTATTTTTTTTCCTGATTATAAATCATACTTCGAATGACTACATTAAAATCAAAATCCCCATCGGGAGTGATATACCCGACTGCCCCCGAGTACAATCCTCGTTTTGTTTTTTCAAATTCTTCAATCAGTTCCATTGCACGAATTTTTGGAGCACCCGTCATTGACCCCATCGGGTAGGCATTCTTAATGGCATCCACAAAGTGAACCTCATCTTTCAACGTTCCGACTACCGTTGAGATCATCTGATGCACTTGCTCAAATGGATAAATACCAAAAAGCTCCTCTACTTGAACAGAACCTGCTTTACAGCTTTTAGCCAAGTCATTTCTCACCAAATCAACGATCATGACGTTTTCCGAACGGTCTTTGGGAGAGTTGTAAAGTTGTTGTTGTAAGATATGATCTTCTTCTTTTGTGCCACCTCGTTTCGTAGTTCCTTTGATGGGTTGAGAAATTAATTTGTTGCCCCGCTTTGCTAAAAACCTTTCGGGACTAGCGCAGAGGAGGTATTTGTTTTTGAATTTATAAAATGCCGAAAATGGTGCTTTTCCTTTTTTATTAAATTTTTCAAAAAGTACGTAGGGATTAACAGAAGCGTTTTCTACATAAAACTCTTGGCAAAAATTCATTTCGTAAATATCGCCCAGACCAATGTGAGATTTTATCTTGGAAATAGTATTTAAATAATCTGCTTTCGAGATGCTGCTTTTGATGTCCGTTCGATTAATTTCTTTTTCGATAAAAATAGCCTCTGACAAAATTGAGCTGTGATTTATTGCTTCAAAAATTGAAATGGCACTTTGCTCCTTAGTGTAAATTTTTATTTCGTTTTTAAAAAACTCAATGACAATTTTGGGCTGAAAAAAATGAAGGTTGGGAAGGTTGATGTTATCGAGATTTTCGGATTTGAGGTATTCGATTTCATTTTTCAGATCGTAGGAAAGAAAACCGAAGAGCCAATCTTTTTTTTCTACGTGTAGCGTTTTGAGCTTTTCGAAGGATGGATCAAGTTTTGATTTTTCCTCTTGACCTCCTTCAAAGGGGGAGACGGATGTAGTGCTTAAAATTTGAGATGCTGTTCCAACGGCGAGGAGTGCTTCGTATTTTCCGTAACTATCATCTTCATAGTTGTTACTATCCAAGTAACTAACCATTTCAAATTGACTTGCCCACGCCAGCGCCTTTTGCTTGAAAGCATCTGAATTTTCGATTTGGAATCGAACCGTGTTTTTTTTAAAAGTAATTTCGATCATTGAGGTTTTTTAGTGTTGAAAAAATAACCTTTGTGTCCTTGTGACTTGGTAGCAAAAAAAAATAACTTAGCCACGAATGCACAAAGGTCACCAAGTTTTTTCCTTTTTCCTTTTTGAAAAAATAAACCTTCTTGTCCTTGTGACTTGGTGGCAAAAAAATGGTTCAGCCACCAAGTTTTTTTTTTGAAAAAATAACCTTTGTGTCCTCGTGACTTGGTGGCAAAACAAATCTATATTAAAAACAAACACATGCTACCATTCAATAGTTTTGACGAAAAAAGCGCCGAAAGATACTCTTCTTCCGACGCTTTTTTTGATATTTTTTTTTCACACACCAAGCCTGCTAACTTCCGATGCTCGTTATTTTCACTTCCACTCTTTGATTTTTTTTCTGCAGTTGTGCATTTGAGGAGAAGGTAATAGGCTTCGTTTTTCCGTATCCTTTAAATGTCAATCTATCTTTGCTGATGCCTTTGCGAACCAGATAACCTACAACGGCCTTTGCCCTATCAGTAGAAAGTTTGTTGCAATACGAAGTATCACAATAGCGGTTAGTGTGTCCGCCGATCTCTACTTTTACATTTC
>JBCCJE010000233.1:0-7457 GCA_039027925.1 Bacteroidota bacterium | reverse complement strand
TGTCATTGAATATTGTCATTGAATATTGTCATTGAATATTGTCATTGTCATTGTCATTGAATATTGTCATTGTCATTGTCATTGTCATTGCCATTGCCATTGACTTCTTACATTAAGAAACAAACCCTTTTATTTCAGCGTTACATATCTTGCAAAATTTTAATAAATTTGCGGCTTCTCCAAAATCCCTTTGTCCTTGATTTTTGGACAAAGTTTTACTAAAACATTAAATAAAGACAATGACAGAAACAGCATATAAGTCAGACGTGGAAGCGGTGGATGCACTAGCGAAATCTTACAACGATCTTTCTTCAGAAATATCAAAAGTTATTATTGGTCAAAACGATGTCGTCAAGGCAGTAATCATTTCCTTATTCAGCAATGGACACAGCCTTTTGGTAGGAGTGCCTGGACTTGCAAAGACATTGTTAGTGAGTACCATTTCGGAGGTGCTAGATTTGAGTTTTAAGAGAATTCAATTTACGCCAGATTTGATGCCGTCAGATATTACTGGTTCGGAGATTTTGGACGAAGACCGGCAGTTTAAATTTTACGAAGGACCATTGTTTGCCAACATCGTCTTGGCAGATGAGATCAACCGAACGCCTCCTAAGACACAAGCGGCACTCTTAGAGGCGATGCAAGAACGATCTGTCACTGTGAGTGGTCAGCGGCATCAATTGCCCGCTCCGTTTTTTGTGTTAGCTACACAAAACCCCATCGAGCAAGAAGGAACTTATCCATTGCCAGAAGCGCAGCTAGACCGATTTATGTTCAACATTCCTTTGGATTATCCTTCCTACGAAGAGGAGATTGCAGTCGTGAAAGCTACGACGAAGACCGTAAATTACGATTTGAACAATATCGTAACGGGAGAGCAAATCCTATTTTTCCAACAACTCATTCGCAAAATTCCCATCGCAGACAATGTGCTAGAGTACGCTGTGAGTTTAGCTACCAAAACCCGACCCAATACTGCTAAGGCAACAGCGGAAGTGAATAATTATATCTCGTGGGGTGCAGGACCGAGGGCTTCTCAGTACCTAGTACTCGGAGCTAAATGCCACGCTGCCATCAATGGGAAATACTCACCCGATATTGAAGATGTTCAAGCTATTGCTAACTATGTATTGAGGCACCGAATCGTGAGAAACTACAAAGCGGAAGCAGAAGGTATCACAGAGGAAAATGTCATCCAAGGCTTGTTCTGATTCCTCTTCGGGAGTTTAAGGGAATTTGGAATTTTGACGAAAAAGGAGTACGCAAGGTGCTTTTACCAAAATACTAAAAAGGTTGGTCTGAAAATTTGTAGTTCGAATTTTCAGACCATTTTTATTTTAAATATTTATAGGTGTGATTTTAAAAATATTATCTTGTGACAAAGCAATAATTGCGTTTGATGATAGATAAATTAGTCCAATGGAAAAGAAAATAATCGTATTACTAATCATGTTTTTTGTTTTAAATAATGGGTATGCTCAAGTCACCGTTGATGAGGATACTGCGGTTAGTGAGATGATGCAAAAGCACATCAATCAAAACAAAACCTCATCGTTGATTTCGGGGTGGCGGATTCAACTGCTGGCCACTACTGACCGCCGCAAAGTGGAAAGAGAGGAAGCAAATTTTATCCAACAATATCCGACTATCAGAGTGAACTGGGAGCATTCGAAGCCCTACTACAAATTGAAGGCGGGAGCTTTCGCCACAAAATTAGCAGCTACTCGTATGCTCAAAGAATTAAAACAAACCTACCACAGTGCCATCATCACCAAGAGCGAAGTAGATCTTTCCGAGGTATTGAACTAAGCAAAATTTTTCTCCCAAATGACAGTCCGATCCAGAAGAAATAGTGGATTTCAAAATGTTGATTTGCCGACCTTGAGTTATTACTTAGGGTTGATGGCAGTAGGTTGGATGATGATTGTAGCGTCAACTGCAGATGATAATAATTTTTGGAATCTCAGTAATACCGCTATCAAGCAAGGTGCATTCATCGGTGTATCCTTCATTTTGATTGTCGGGATTTCGTTTGTGGAGTGGAAAGTTTGGAGAACAATTTCTTACGCTACTTACGCTTTTTCCTTATTGCTACTGGTCGGCGTCTTGATTTTTGGCAACGAAATAAAGGGCGCAAAATCGTGGTACAGTATCGGTGGGTTCAGTTTGCAGCCTTCCGAATTTGCGAAGTTTGCCACCTTTCTCGCCATGGCGAGTTACCTGAGTACTTACAGTGTCACGCTGCGGGAGTTCAGGTCGCAGGTAGTTGCGTTTGGTTTATTTTTAGCTCCGATGGCCTTAATTCTTTTGCAGCCCGATGCGGGTTCGGCCATCGTCTTTACTTCTTTTTTAATTCTTTTTTATCGGGAAGGACTTACCCCCAATCTCTACATTGTACTATTTACCGTAGCGGCGTTGTTCATTGTCTCTTTGGTTTATGAACCCTACTACGTGATCTTAGGATTCATTATGTTGGGGACGACAATTTTTATCTATAATCTAAAAGATCACAGAAAGTATTGGATGTTGGGATTTTTAGCCCTCGTGGCAATTACGATTTTCGGACTCATTTATTTCCATCCTTACTATCGCATTTATTTTATTGCCAACTTCCTGATGCTGCCTACCCTTGCGTTCATGCTTTGGAGGGATGGAAAAAGGAAGCTGATTTCTCTGCTGTTGCCTTTATTGATTTTTGGGGGAGTATTCGCCTACGGGGCTAATTTTGCATTCAATAATATTTTAAAACCGCACCAACAATCCCGAATCAATGTTTGGTTAAATCCCTCAAAAGTGGACAAAGATGCCGTTTATAATTTAAGGCAATCCCAACTGACCATCGGTTCGGGCGGAGTATGGGGAAAAGGATTGTTGCAAGGTATGCGTACTAAGCTAAACTATGTCCCCGAACAATCAACAGATTTTATTTTTTGTACCATAGGCGAGGAGCAGGGGTTCATTGGAGTAGTAGGGATTGTTATTTTTTATTTGCTTTTTTTATATCGCATCACCCAACTGGCCGAACGACAACGCTCGGATTTTTCGAGGTGCTATGCCTACGGGGTTGCTGGTTTTTTATTCCTCCACTTTTTTATCAATATCGGAATGACGATGGGATTGGTGATGATTATTGGTATTCCGCTGCCATTTATAAGTTACGGTGGTTCTTCTCTTTTGGGCTTTTCTCTGATGATCGGCGTACTCCTAAAGTTAGATAGTAATCGCTTTTCTATTTGATGAAAAAGTAACATTTGCTCCTTCCGCCTTTCATTCTTCCATCTCTCCATTATTGTTTGACCATTACTTATCTTTGCGCCCTATGAAATTTGAGTTGCAAAAAACAGATCCCAATTCTAGTGCACGCGCAGGAACAATCGAAACTGCTCACGGCAAAATCGAAACGCCGATTTTTATGCCAGTAGGAACAGCAGGAACAGTCAAAGGAGTGCACCAACACGAATTGGAAAATGAGGTAAAAGCCCAAATTATTTTGGGAAATACCTATCATCTGTACTTACGCCCCGGGATGAATATTTTGGAAAAAGCAGGTGGCTTACATCAATTCAACGGCTGGAGCAAGCCGATGTTAACCGACAGCGGAGGGTATCAAGTTTACTCCCTGAGTGGGCAGCGCAAAATTAAGGAAGAAGGCGTGACCTTTCGTTCGCACATTGACGGATCCAAGCATTTGTTCACTCCCGAAAATGTCATGGACATCCAACGTACGATTGGAGCAGACTTTATCATGGCATTCGATGAGTGTACTCCTTACCCGTGTGATTTTAGCTACGCAAAAAAATCTATGGAGATGACTCATCGCTGGTTGAAGAGATGCTGCGACCGATTTGATACTACGCCGCCGAAGTATGGCTACGAACAAACCTTAATTCCTATCGTCCAAGGCAGCACCTACAAAGATTTGCGGAAGCAATCGGCGGAAGTTATCGCTTGGTTTGATCGGCCTGCCAATGCGATTGGGGGACTTGCCGTGGGAGAACCCGCAGAAGAAATGTACACTACAACGGAGTTGGTATGTAGCATTTTACCTGCGGACAAACCCCGCTACTTGATGGGGGTAGGCACTCCCGAAAATTTGCTGGAAAGTATTGCGCTCGGTGTAGATATGTTTGATTGTGTGATGCCTACTCGCAATGCTCGGCACGGGCATCTCTTTACCGCAAAAGGTATTTTGAATATGAAAAATGCTAAGTGGAAAGAGGACTACAGTTCGGTGGACGAAGACTCGACCTGTCGGACTAGTCGTTTTTATTCCAAAGCGTATCTCCGCCATTTGTTTCAATGCAAAGAGCTACTGGCATCACAGATCGCTTCTTTACACAATTTGAGTTTTTACTTGTGGCTAGTCGGAGAAGCCAGAAAACATATTTTGGCTGGAGATTTTTATGTCTGGAAAAAAGAAATGATTCCGAATGTCACGCGAAGACTTTGACGACAATGATCAATAGCAATTTCAATAGCAATACACAATTTCAATTTCAAATGACAATGGAAATATTAATACGTGCGTTGACAAGTTTGAGATTTTTGAGCTAAATAATGTGGGCTATTCAAATTAATTATTGATACTAAATATTGATTGACATTGATTACTGACATTGACATTGTGCATTATCATTGAAATTGATTATTGACATTGACATTGATTATTGACATTGAAATTGAAATTGACTACTGTCATTATCCTCGTAACTAAACGAATAAAAGTTGTTAAAAACACTCGACTGGTATATCATCAAAAAATTCTTATCCACCTTTTTCTTTACGGTGCTGATCATCACGATGCTCGCCATCATCATTGATTTTAGTGATAAGGTCGAAGATTTTATCGAAGAGCCAGTTACGCTCAAACAAATCCTGATTGATTATTACCTCAATTGGACGCTGTGGATCAATGGACTGCTCTTTCCACTAGGGGTCTTGATCTCCGTCGTTTTTTTCACTTCACGGATGGCCTTCAATTCAGAAATCATTTCCATCTTAAATGCAGGGATTAGCTTTCGGCGGCTGATGGTGCCCTATTTGGTAGCGGGAGGATTTTTAACTATCCTTCATCTGATAGGCAATCACTACGTCATACCGATTGCAAATGATACCCATTGGACTTTCCAACACACCTATATATATAAGCACAGCGAAGAAGGAAAAGACGCTCAGATACATCTCTTCGTAGAACCTCAGAAAAAAGTGTACGTACAGCGGTACTACAAAAAAGATACGTCCGCAAAAAATATCAGAATCGAAAAAATAGAGGACAATAAACTTACTTATTTATTTAAAGCTAAAAATGCAAGATGGCTCGGACCTCCCAATCGTTGGAAATTTAAAAATTACGAAATCCGAACCTTTGATGGAGAAAAGGAGTCGTTGCTAATCAAGCAAGGGGCAGAGTTGGATACTACGCTGAATCTGACCCACGAGGATTTTATCTATTATCAGGAGGATAAAGAAATGCTGACGACTCCCCGACTCATGGAATTTATCGGTATCCAAAGAAGTAAGGGAAAAGGAAATATCAAGAAATACGAAACAGAACTCCACCGCAGAACGGCCGATCCATTTACCATTCTAATTTTAACGATTATTGGGCTAGCCGTGGCGGCTCGAAAAGTACGTGGTGGCATGGGACTTCATCTCGCCATCGGAGTTGGTATCGGAGCTATTTATATTTTTCTCTCCAAGTTTTCCATCACTTTTGCTACGAACGAGAGTCTTCCTCCCATGATTGGGGTTTGGATTCCTAATATAGTTTTTACCCTAGTGGCGATTATCTTAGTAGCCAAAGCGCAAAAGTAGTATTCATCTCCAACTGATTTCACCCTTTTCTCGGTACACCCATACAATTGGATTTTTTCCAAAAAAATAATCTATGATCTGGAAGAAAAATAGGTGTATGTACATCAAAAAAATTAAACAAAATCAAAACTTTCAATAAATTTTGAAAGTTACGTATTTTTACAATTTCCTTGAGTTAACCTATAAATAACTGACAATCAACACTTTATGTATAAAAATAGCTTATTTTAACCATTTTTATTTTTTAGCTATTTTCATTTTGTTTAACGAAAATTTGGATTTTGTTTAACAAATAGTGTATATTTGAGGTATATTAATAAACAATTTATTTAAGTTACATTCAAAACAATTTATTATGTCAACAATAGAATTCAATGGTCGCTTCGAGGGAATGTCCAAGTTACTCCATGCATTTGCGTATAATTTGACCAAGAATACAGAAGATGCAAAGGACTTATTCCAGGAGACTTCTTTCCGAGCGTTGACGAACAAGGACAAATTCCGTCCAGGTACTAACTTCAAAGCATGGCTATTTACTATCATGAAAAACATCTTTATCAACAACTACCGCAAAAAAGTAAGAGCGAACACTATCATGGATTCGACTGATAATAATTATTACATTAATTCCGGTAGTGCGATAATTGCAAACGGTGGTGAAAGCAACATTATGATGCAAGAATTGACGCAGATGATTGACGGGCTTGATGATGGTATCAGAATTCCCTTCATGATGCATTATGAAGGATTCAAGTATCAGGAGATTGCGGAAGAGTTAGATTTGCCCTTGGGTACTGTCAAGAGTAGAATCTTTTTCGCTCGTAAAGAGATGAAAGATTTGATTAACAAACGCTATGACAACATGGCAAAGCTTCGAGAGAAGAAATAGTTAGAGTATTCCAATAAATACATATAAAATAGAGGATAAGTGAAGGCGACAAATTTGTATTTGTCGCCTTTACTATTTTTGGCATCTTTGCTATCTGAAAAATAAGGAATGAACAAGCAGTTTTTTACCAAACAGTTATTGAGATGGTCGGAGACTATTGACCGGCCGATGCCTTGGAAAGGAGAAAAAAATCCCTATCTGATATGGCTATCCGAGATCATTCTGCAGCAAACTAGAGTGGAGCAGGGCCTACCTTATTTTCTGAAGTTTAAAGCTAATTATCCTACTGTCCATGATCTAGCGAATGCCCCCGAAGATGAAGTGATGAAGCTATGGGAAGGACTTGGCTACTACTCTCGTGCTAGGAATTTGCATTTTACAGCCAAGTTTATTTCAAAGGAACTCAATGGTATTTTTCCAAAAAACTACGATAGTATTTTAAAGCTCAAAGGGGTGGGTGCCTACACTGCGGCGGCTATCGCATCTTTTGCTTACGATCTGCCACACGCCGTGGTGGACGGAAATGTTTACCGAGTGTTGTCCAGATTTTTTGGGATAAAAACACCGATTGACACTACCGAAGGAAAAAAGCAATTCACTCAACTGGCCAACGAACTATTAGTTTCCGATCAGGCGGCAAAATATAATCAAGCTATCATGGATTTTGGCGCAATTCAGTGCATGCCTAAGAATCCACTTTGTCATGAATGTACTTTTCAGACGACTTGTAAAGCCTTTCAACAGAAGAAAATTA